>NZ_JACVTV010000001.1:0-134770 GCF_016624625.1 Stenotrophomonas sp. S41
CCCCCCCCCCCCCCCCCCCCCCCCCCCCCCCCCCCCCCCCCCCCCCGCGCGGGGCCCCCCCCCCCCCCCCCCCCCCCCCCCCCCCCCCCCCCCCCCGCCATCCACGGAATGCCCGCTTTTGAATTTGACGTTGCCTCTG
Organism: Stenotrophomonas sp. S41; assembly: GCF_016624625.1. Classification (NCBI taxonomy): domain Bacteria; kingdom Pseudomonadati; phylum Pseudomonadota; class Gammaproteobacteria; order Lysobacterales; family Lysobacteraceae; genus Stenotrophomonas; species Stenotrophomonas sp. S41. The sequence goes on from NZ_JACVTV010000001.1 coordinate 140, forward strand.
CAGGTGCAGGGCTGCAAGCCCTGCCGAAACCCTCCCCTACCATGACTGCAGTCACTTGCCCGATCGCCCCGCGCTGGCGAAAGTCGGACAGTTCAAGTGATCGGAGTGGTCCTTTGCCCTCCGCACAGGTGTGAAAGAGAGAGAGACGCTGTGCAACGACGTGAGTTCCTGGCGTATTCCGGTCTGGGCCTTGCCGGCCTGGTGCTGCCGCATTCGCGGCTGATCGCGGCCGAGCAGCTGCTCGCGCCGGTGGATACCGCCCAGCGCCGGCGCCTGGCCGAGGTCGCCCTCGCCGCCGCGCGTGCGGCCAAGGCCAGCTACTGCGACGTGCGCATCGGCCGCTACCTCAACCAGTCGGTCATCACCCGCGAACACCAGGTCGGCAACGTGACCAACCGCGAGTCGTCCGGCGTGGGCGTGCGCGTCCTGGTCAACGGTGCCTGGGGCTTCGCTGCCACCCACCAGCAGACCGAGGCCGCCGTGCGCGGCGCGGTCGAGCAGGCCACGGCCATCGCCCGTGCCAACGCCAGCATCCAGACCCGTCCGGTGCAGCTGGCACCCACACCCGCAGTGGGTGAGGTGCGCTGGCAGACCCCCGTGCGGAAGAACGCCATGGAAGTGCCGATCCAGGACAAGATCGAACTGCTGCTGGCGCTCAACGGCGCCGCGCTCGATGCCGGCGCCGACTTCATCAATTCCACCTTGTTCCTGGTCAACGAACAGAAGTACTTCGCCTCCAGCGATGGCTCCTTCATCGACCAGGACATCCACCGCATCTGGCTGCCGTTCACCGCTACCGCCATCGACAAGGCCAGCGGCAAGTTCCGCACCCGTGCCGGGCTGTCCTCGCCGATGGGCATGGGCTATGAATTCCTCGATGGCGATGCGCGCGGCAAGGTGCAGCTGCCCGGCGGCATCACCGCCTACCGCGATTCCTACGACCCGGTCGAGGACGCCATCGCCGCCGCCCGCCATGCGCGCGAGAAGCTGAAGGCGCCCTCGGTGAAGCCCGGCAAGTACGACCTGGTGCTGGACCCGTCCAACCTGTTCCTGACCATCCACGAGAACGTCGGCCACCCGCTGGAACTGGACCGAGTGCTGGGCTACGAGGCCAACTACGCGGGTACCAGCTTCGCCACCCTGGACAAGCGCGATGCCGGTTTCCGCTGGGGCAGCGACCTCGTCACCTTCTTCGCCGACAAGACCCAGCCCGGCAGCCTCGGTGCGGTCGGCTACGACGATGAAGGGGTGAAGACCCTGCGCTGGGACCTGGTGCGCGATGGCGTGCTGGTCGATTACCAGGCCACCCGCGATGAAGCCCACATTCTGGGCCGCGAGGCCTCGCACGGCTGCAGCTACGCCGATTCCTGGTCCAGCGTGCAGTTCCAGCGCATGGCCAATGTCTCTCTGGCACCGGGAAAGGCGCCGCTGAGCGTGGACGACATGATCAAGGACGTGGAGAACGGCATCTGGATCCACGGCCGCGGCTCCTATTCCATCGACCAGCAGCGCTACAACGCGCAGTTCGGCGGCCAGCTGTACTACCAGATCAAGGACGGCAGGATCGCCGGCATGGTCGAGGACGCGGCCTACCAGATCCGCACGCCGGAGTTCTGGAACGCCTGCACCGCGATCTGCGACCAGCGCGACTTCCGCCTCGGCGGTTCCTTCTTCGACGGCAAGGGCCAGCCCGCGCAGGTATCGGCGGTCTCGCACGGGTCGTCCACCACCCGCTTCAACGGCATCAACATCATCAACACCGCGCGCAGTCTCGGCGCCTGAGTCGTCCCATCCTTCGACGTGGAGAGCTGCCTTGCAGAGACGTGACTTCCTCGCCCTGACCGGGCTTACCGCGGGCGGCCTGATCGTGCCGTCGTTCTTCGGCAAGGCGATCGCCGCCGAGCAGCTGCAGTCCAGCCTCGACCTGGGGCTGAAGAAGCGCCTGGCCGATGCCGCGCTGCAGGCCGCCCGCAGCGCCGGCGCCACCTACTGCGATGTGCGCATCGGCCGCTACCTGCGGCAGTTCGTGATCACCCGCGAGGACAAGGTGCAGAACGTGGTGAACACGGAGTCGACCGGCGTCGGCATCCGCGTGATCGTCAACGGCGCCTGGGGCTTCGCCGCCACCAATGCGCTGGGCACCGCCGACGTGGCCCGTGCCGCGCAGCAGGCCGCCGCCATCGCCAAGGCCAACGCCGGCGTGCAGACCGCACCGGTGCAGCTGGCCAAGGCGCCGGGCGTGGGTGAAGTGAGCTGGCGCACGCCGATCCGCAAGAACGCCATGGACGTGCCGATCAAGGAAAAGGTCGACCTGCTGCTGGACGTCAACGCGGCCGCGATGGGCGCCGGTGCCAGCTTCGTCAATTCGATGCTGTTCCTGGTCAACGAGCAGAAGTACTTCGCGTCCACCGATGGTTCCTACATCGACCAGGACGTGCACCGCATCTGGGCACCGATGACGATCACCGCCATCGACAAGGCCAGCGGCAAGTTCCGCACCCGCGAAGGCCTGTCCGCACCGATGGGCCTGGGCTACGAGTACCTGGATGGCGCCGCCGCCGGCAAGGTGCTCACCCCCAATGGCGTGGTGAACTACGGCTCCTCCTACGACATGAAGGAGGACGCCATCGCTGCGGCCAAGCAGGCGCAGGAGAAGCTGAAGGCACCGTCGGTGAAGCCCGGCAAGTACGACCTGATCCTCGATCCGTCGCATACCTGGCTGACCATCCACGAGTCGATCGGCCACCCGCTCGAACTCGACCGCGTGCTCGGCTACGAAGCCAACTACGCTGGCACCAGCTTCGCCACCCTGGACAAGCGCGAGCAGCATTTCCAGTACGGCAGCGAGCACGTCAACATCTTTGCCGACAAGACCCAGCCGGGCAGCCTCGGCGCCGTGGCGTACGACGATGAAGGCGTGAAGTGCAAGCGCTGGGACCTGATCAGCAACGGCAAGCTGGTCGACTACCAGACCATCCGCGACCAGGCCCACATCCTTGGCAAGACCGAGTCCGATGGCTGCTGCTACGCCGATTCCTGGTCCAGCGTGCAGTTCCAGCGCATGGCCAACGTGTCGATGGCGCCGGGCAAGGCCCCGCTCAGCGTTCCGGACATGATCAAGGACGTCGAGAACGGCATCTACATCATCGGCGACGGCTCGTTCTCCATCGACCAGCAGCGCTACAACGCGCAGTTCGGTGGCCAGCTGTTCTACGAGATCAAGAACGGCAAGATCACCCGCATGCTGGAAGACGTGGCCTACCAGATCCGCACGCCGGAGTTCTGGAACGCCTGCACCGCCGTGGCCGACGAGCGCGACTACCGCCTGGGCGGTTCGTTCTTCGACGGCAAGGGCCAGCCGGGCCAGGTCTCGGCGGTCTCGCACGGTTCGTCCACCGCGCGCTTCAACGGCATCAACGTCATCAACACCGCACGCAGCCTCGGCTGACCGGTCAGGAGCCCTTACACCATGAGTATCTTCACCGAAGCCCAGGCCAAGGCCATCCTCGACAAGGTCATCGCCCTGTCCAAGGCCGATGAGTGCACCGCCGTGCTGGCTGGTTCGATCAACGGCAACATCCGTTTCGCCCTGAACAACGTGTCCACCAGTGGCATCGTGGACAACACCGAACTGGCCGTCACCGTGGCCTTCGGCAAGCGCGTGGGCACCGCATCGATCAACGAGTTCGACGATGCCGCGCTGGAACGCGTGGTCCGCCGCGCCGAGGACCTGGCCCGCCTGGCCCCGGAGAATCCGGAGTTCATGCCGGCCATCGGCAAGCAGACCTACCGCGCCAGCCCCACCTTCAGCGAATCCACCGCTGCCATCGATCCGGCGTTCCGCGCCAAGGTCGCCGCCGATTCCATCGCACCGTGCCGTGGCAACGGCCTGATCGCCGCCGGCTTCCTGGAAGATGGCCAGGGCTTCTATGCCACCGCCAACAGCAACGGCAACTTCGGCTACCAGCGCAGCACCAGCTTCGACTACACCTGCACCGTGCGCACCGAAGACGGCCGCGGCTCGGGCTGGGTCGGCCGCAACCTGAAGGACGCGGCGGACTTCAAGGCCGACCAGGACATCCGCATCGCCATGCGCAAGGCCACCGAATCCTCGGAAGCCAAGGCGCTGGAACCGGGCAAGTACACGGTCATCCTGGAACCGGCTGCGGCCGCCGGCCTGATCAGCTTCATGATGAATTTCTTCAGCGCGCGCTCGGCCGATGAAGGCCGCAGCTTCCTGTCGAAGAAGGGCGGCGGCAACAAGCTGGGCGAGCAGGTCTACGACCCGCGCGTGAGCATGTACGCCGATCCGTGGCATGCCGATGCACCGGTGCTGCCGTGGGATGGCGAGGGCATGCCGCGCGAGCGCATGGCCATCATCGAGAACGGCAAGGTCGCCAACCTGGACTACTCGCGCTTCTGGGCACAGAAGCAGGGCAAGACCGCCAAGGCCACGCCGGGCAACCTGCTGATGAGCGGTGGCGACAAGAGCACCGCCGATCTGGTGCGCGGCACCCAGAAGGGCATCCTGGTCACCCGCACCTGGTACATCCGCATGGTCGACCCGCAGACCGTGCTGCTGACCGGCCTGACCCGCGATGGCACCTTCTACATCGAGAACGGCCAGATCAAGCACCCGGTGAAGAACTTCCGCTTCAACGAATCGCCGGTGATCATGCTCAACAACATCGAAGAGCTGGGCAAGCCGGTGCGCGTGGCCGGTGATGAATCCAGCTACGTGATGATGATCCCGCCGATGAAGCTGCGCGACTTCACCTTCACCTCGCTGTCCGACGCGGTCTGATGGATCGGCGGGCCTGCCTGCGCTGGTTGGCCGCTGCCGCTTCGGCGGCGGCGCTGCCGGCCTTCGCGCAGGCAGGCCCGCGCAGTTCGCGCTACGACTTCTGGTTCACCCGCCTGCAGTACGACTCCGGCGATTGGGACGTGGACGCGCGCATGCCGTCCAACCTGATCACCTCGCTGATCGACTACACCTCGCTGCGCGTCGACCCGCAGGAACATGTGGTGGCCCTGGCCGATCCGCGCATGCTGGAAGCGCCGTTCTGCTACCTGGCCGGGCACACGCTGGTGGAGTTCAACGCCGCCGAGCGACAGAACTTCGTGCGCTACGTGCGCAACGGCGGCTTCGTCTTCGTCGACGACTGCAACCATGACATCGACGGCCTGTTCGCCACCTCGTTCGAGGCGCAGATGGGTCGGCTGTTCGGGCCCAGGGCCCTGCAGAAGCTGCCCAACAGCCATGCGCTGTACCGCAGCTTCTTCCGCTTCCCCGACGGCCCGCCCGCCACCGGCTTCGAGCTCAACGGCTGGGGCGATGACCTCGTGCACGACTACCTGAAGGGCATCGAGGTCGATGGCCGCCTGGGCCTGCTCTACAGCAACAAGGATTACGGCTGCGAGTGGGACTACGACTGGCGCAACAAGCGCTTCCTGGCCGAAGACAACACCCGCTTCGGCGTCAACATCGTGATGTACGCGTTGAACAATTGAACGGACCACCGCCATGACCTCCCTCGATCTCGACTCCCTGCTGCCGCGCCTGGATGGGCTGCGCAGCGCCCTGGCCCGCGCCGTGGTCGGCCAGCACACGGTGGTCGAGCAGCTGCTGATCGGCCTGCTGGCCGGTGGCCACTGCCTGCTGGAAGGCGCGCCCGGCCTGGGCAAGACCCTGCTGGTGCGCTCGCTGGGGCAGGCACTGGAGCTGCAGTTCCGGCGCGTGCAGTTCACCCCCGACCTGATGCCCAGCGACATCCTCGGCACCGAGCTGCTGGAAGAAGACCACGGCACCGGCCATCGTCATTTCCGCTTCCAGCAGGGCCCGATCTTCACGAACCTGCTGCTGGCCGACGAGCTCAACCGCACCCCGCCCAAGACCCAGGCGGCGCTGCTGGAAGCGATGCAGGAGCGCACGGTCAGCCATGCGGGCACCACGCGGGAGCTGCCCGCGCCGTTCTTCGTGCTGGCCACGCAGAACCCGATCGAGCAGGCCGGCACCTACCCGCTGCCGGAAGCACAGCTGGACCGCTTCCTGCTGCACGTGCTGGTGGACTATCCCAGCGAAGACGAAGAGCGCCGCATCATCGAACAGACCACCGGCGGTGCCACCGAAGCGGTGCCGAAGGTGATGGACGCCGAGGCCGTGATCGCCCTGCAGGCCGCCGTGCGCCAGGTGCATGTCAGCCCCGATGTGCTGGCCTGGATCACCCGCCTGGTGCGCGCCAGCCGACCCGGCGACCGCGCACCGGCCGCGATCAACCAGTGGGTGAAATGGGGCGCCGGCCCGCGTGCCGGGCAGTCGCTGGTGCTGGCCGCCAAGGCGCGTGCACTGCTGCAGGGCCGCTTCGCCGCCACCCGCGAGGACGTGCAGGCGCTGGCCGCACCGGTGATGCGCCATCGCCTGCTGCTGTCCTTCGCCGCCGAAGCCGAACAGAAGCGCGCCGACGACGTGGTCGCGGCGCTGCTGCAGGCCGTGCCCTTCCCGGGTTGAAGCACGCGTGAGCACCGGTACACCGCTGACCCTGCCACCGGAACTGCGTGCGCGCCTGCGCACGTTGCGCCTGCGGCCGCGCCTGGCCAGCGGCGCCAGCGGCATTGGCCAGCACGCCAGCCGCAGCCGCGGTGCCGGCCTGGAGTTCGCCCAGTACCGCGCCTACGAGCCCGGCGACGAACTGCGCCAGATCGACTGGAAGTTGTACGCGCGCTCGGACCGCTTCTTCGTGCGCGAATCCGAACGCGAAAGCCCGATCACCATCTGGCTGCTGCTCGATGCCACCGCCTCGGCCAGCCAGGCCGACCGCGCCGCGCCACAGCGCACGCGCCTGGACCACATGCGCGGGCTGGCCGCCTGCCTGGTCGAGCTGGCCCTGCAGCAGGGCGATCGTTTCGGCCTGCTGGCGATCAACGGCGATGGCATGCAGCTGGTACCGGCCGGCAACGGCGCGCGCCAGCGCGACCGCGTGCACCTGCAGCTGCATGCGCTGCAGGCGCGCGGCGGCTCGCCAACCGCCGACCGCCTGCGCCCGCTGTGGGAGCGCGTGCGCCCGGGCGACCTGCTGCTGGCCATCGGCGATGGCTTCGATGAAACCAGCATCGTGCTGCTGGAACACCTGGCCAGCGCGCGCCGCGAGGTGATGCTGCTGCAGGTGCTGACCGCCGACGAGCGCGACTTTCCCTTCGATGCCGGCCATCGCTTCCGCGATCCGGAAACCGGCGAGGAGCTGCTTGGCGATGGCGCCGCGATCCGCGCCGACTACCTGCAGCGCTTCGCTGCCGCACACAGCGCTCTGCAGGCACGCCTGCAGGCCAGCGGCATCGCCAGCGCCACCGGTTGGCTCGACCAGCCGCTGGACCAGCCGCTGCAGGCGTTGTTCGGCCGCGGGGGCGGCGCATGAACCTGCTGTTCCCGCTGGGCCTGGCCGCACTGGCCGCGTGGCTGCTGCCCCTGCTGATCCACCTCGCCCGGCGCCATCCATACACGCCGCTGGATTTCGCCGCACTGCGCTGGCTGCGCGCACAGATCCGTCCACGCCAGCGCATCCGCTTCGATGATTGGCCGCTGCTGCTGGTGCGCCTGCTGCTGCTGGCCGCACTGGCGCTGCTGCTGGCACGCCCGGCGCTGACCGGCAGCGCAGCACCGCCCAGCGCCTGGTCCGTGGTCGCACCGGCGCTGGATGCCCGCGCACTGCGCGGCACCGGCGAAGAGGGCAACTGGCATTGGCTGGCGCCCGGCTTCCCGTCCGTCGAGCAACCGGCACCCGCGACACCTGCACCGCTTGCGAGCCTGCTGCGCGAACTCGACGCGCAGCTGCCCGCCGGCACCGCGCTGACCGTGCATGTGCCCGACCCGCTGCCCGGCCTTGATGGCGCGCGCCTGCAGCTGTCGCGTCCCGTGCAGTGGCAGGCACATGCGATGACACTCGCCAGCGCACAGACCACAATGGCCCCGCCACGCCTGCGCGTGCATGCCGAGGCACCGGCCAGCGCGCGACACTGGATCGGCGCCCTGCAGCGTGCGTGGAGCCCCCAGCCCGCCGCCGCCGAGCTGCCTGCCGACACGCTCCCCGCACGCGGCGAGATCGCGGTGTGGGGACGTACCGATGCACTGCCGGCCGCATGGCAGGCCTGGCTGCGCGACGGCGGCAGCGTGATGACCGCGGCAAAGCCTGATGCTGCCGCCACGGTGGTCCTGCGAAGTGCGGAAGGCGCACCGCTGCTGTGGCAGCAGCGCGTCGGCCAGGGCCGCCTGCTGTCGCTGCCCGGGCAATGGGATGCCGCCCACAACGGCGCGCTGCGTGATGCCCGCTTGCTGCAGGCCCTGCTGCTGGCCCTGCAGCCACCATCGCCACCGCGCGTGGGCGATGCGCGCGATCACGCGCCGCAGCAGGCAGTACTGCCTGCAACCGCCGCCGCACCACGCGAGCTGACCCCGTGGCTGCTGCTGGCCATCGTTCTGCTGTTCGCGCTGGAACGCGGGATGGCCAGTCGCGCAGCGCGGAGGCCGGCATGAACGCGTTGCAGCGTAACTGGCAGCGCGCACGTCGCCGCCGCGCCAGCATCACTGTGCTGCTTGGCCTGCCGTGGACGCTGGCCGCCACCGCGCTGACCCTGCGCCTGGCCGGCTTCGATGCCGCCTGCGTGGTCGGCACGCTGGCCCTGCTTGCCTGCGCCGGCGTGGCCGTCGCGCGGGCAAGGCAGTTGGACCGGCGCTGGCTGCAGCGCCAGCTCGATGGCAGCGGCCGCAGCGAGGACAGCGCCGATCTGCTGTTCGCCGAGGCCGCCCGCCTCAACCCGTTGCAGCAGCGCCAGCGCGCGCATGTGCTGGCCACGCTGGAACGCACGATGCCGGACCTGCGCCCGCGATGGCCGGGCGCCGCACTGGCACTGTGCTGGATCGGCGGCCTGGCCATCGCCCTGCTCGCGCTGGGCTGGCCACGCAGCGCAGGCGTCGCCGCAGGCATCGGTGCCACGGCAACGGCGCCCACGTCAGCGGCCGGTCCGCTGCAGCTGCAGTCGACCCGCCTGCAGATCGATGCACCGGCGTACACCGGCCAGGCCACGCTCACCCAGAACGCACTGGACGCCAAGGTGGCCGCCGACAGCCGGCTGTCGTGGTCGCTGCGTTTCGACCGTATGCCCAGCAAGGCATGGCTGCAGTTCCACGACGGGCGACGGCTGCCGCTGCGCGAACACAGTGGCCAATGGCAGGCGCAGGACGTAGCCCGCGCGCCGGTGCTGTACCGCGTGGTCAGCGAGCCCGCCCTGGCCAGCACCCGCCTGTACCGGCTGGATGTGGTGGCCGACCGCGCACCCAGCGTGCGCGTGCTGGAACCGGCTGCCAGCCTGGTCCTGGGCACGCCGGGACAGCGGCAGTGGGCGCTGCGCTTCGAAGCCAGCGATGACTACAGCGTGGCCGCGCAGGCGAAGCTGTCGATCACCACCACCCAGGGCAGCGGCGAGAACATCACCTTCGTCCAGCGCAGCGTCACCCTCACCGGCAGCGGCGAACCCACCGCGCGGCGCTTCGCCCACACCCTCGACCTTGCGGCACTCGGCGCGCAGCCCGGCAACGATGTGATCGCCCAGCTGGAAGTCCGCGACAACCATGCCCCCAGCGCGCAGACCGGACGCAGCAGCAGCGTGATCCTGCGCCTGCCGACCACCGAAGTCGCGCTCGGTGCCGAACTGGAAGGCCGCATCAAGAAGACCCTGCCAGCCTATTTCCGCAGCCAGCGGCAGATCATCATCGACGCCGAAGCGCTGATCCGCCAACGCCGCAGCCTGGCCGCCGATGACTTCATCAAGCGCAGCGATGCGATCGGCGTCGACCAGCGCATCCTGCGCCTGCGCTACGGCCAGTTCCTCGGCGAGGAAAGCGAAGGCGGAGCGAAACCTCCGCCGACCAGCGACCTGCCCACCAGCGATGCCCCCACGGCGGACGCGCACGATCACGACGATGACCACGGACATGCGCAGGCCGCCGCGCATGATGACCACGATCATGACCACGGCGGTGCCGCCGGCAACGGCGACACGCCAGCGGTGTTCGGCAGCGCCACCGACGTGCTGTCCGAGTATGGCCACACCCACGACCACGCCGAGGCCGCCACCCTGCTCGACCCGCAGACCCGCGCCACGCTGAAAGCTGCGCTGGACCAGATGTGGTCGTCCGAAGGTGAGCTGCGCCAGGGCCGCCCGGAGCAGGCGCTGCCGTTTGCCTACAAGGCGCTGGCCTTCATCAAGCAGGTGCAGCAGGCCGAGCGCATCTACCTGGCCCGCGTCGGCCCGGAACTTCCGCCGATCGACGAGGGCCGACGGCTGGGCGGCGACCGCGCCGGACTGGCCAGCCGCGAACTGCCGCTGGCCGCACGCACGCCGCCGGACCCGGCCATCGTCGAAGCGTGGCAGCGGCTGGGCGATGGCGATGGCACGCCTGACCTGGACGCGTTGGCCACCTGGCAGCAGCGCAACGCCGCCTTCCTGCCCGACGCCCTCGACCTTGCCGCCGCCATTGAACAGCTGCGCATCGAACCGGACTGCAGCGACTGCCGCCAGCGCCTGCGCGCACAGCTGTGGCGCGCCCTGCAGCGTCCGTTGCCGCAGGTGATGCGGCGCACCGCGACCGATGCGATGGGCCAGCGTTATCTCGATGCGCTGGAGGTGCAGCCATGAATGCCACTGCATTGAACCTGTGGCTGGCCGTGGCCCTGGCGGTCATCGTCATCCTCGCCAGCGTCGTGCAGCTGCGTGCGCCCACCGCCCATCGCGGCCGGCGCGCGGCACGGCTGGGCCTGCAGGCCATCGCCGCCGTGCTGCTGTATTTCTGCCTGCTGCCGCCCAGCCAGCAGCTGCCTGCGGGCGGCCTGGTCGTGCTCACTGCAGATGCGGCGGCTGCCGGCGCGTTGCCGGCCAGCGATGGCCCGTTGCTGCTGTTGCCGGAGGCGGCGGATGTGCCGGGCGGCCAGCGCGTACCTGATCTGGCCACGGCGCTGCGCCAGCACCCGGCCTCCACGTTGACCCTGGTCGGCGCCGGCCTGGCCGCGCGTGACCGCGACGCCGTGCTGCCGGCGAACCTGCGCTGGCAGGCCTCGCCTGCGCCGCGTGGCTGGATCGCACTGCAGCCGCCGGCCGATGCCGCACCCGGTGCGCGCTTCGAGGTGCACGCGCAGGCACACGGTGCCACCGCTGGCCGCGCCGAACTGCTGGACCCGGCCGACACCGTGGTTGATCGCGTGGACGTGGCCGCCGATGGCCGCGTGCAGCTCAGCGGCATCGCCCGCGCGCCCGGCCGCAGCGTCTTCCATCTGCGCCTGCTCGATGCGCAGGCCCATGTGCTGGACAGCGTGCCGGTGCCGCAGCAGACGCTGGCGGCCGCACCGCTGCGCCTGCTGGTGCGTGCCAGCGCGCCCGGCCCGGAACTGAAGTACCTGCGACGCTGGGCCACCGATGCCGGCCTGCGCGTGCAGATGCAGGCCGACACCGGCGCCGGGCTCAGCGTGGGCGATGGCGCGGTGGCGCTGGATGCGGCCGCACTGGCGCGCAGCGACCTGCTGCTGCTGGACGAGCGCAGCCTGGCGGCGTTGAGCGCGGGGCAACTGGCGGCGGTGCGCCAGGCACTGCGCGATGGCCTCGGCGTGCTGGTCCGCAGTGCGGGCGTGCCATCGGCCAGCGCGCGGCAACGCCTGCATGATCTCGGCCTGCCGGTGCAGGGCGATGGCAGCAGCCACGCCGTCGAACTGCCTGGCGATGGCGAAAGCGCGATGCTCGCCGCACGGCGCGGCCCGCTGGATTCGGCCACCCTGCCCACCGCCGATGGCGAAGCGGCGGACCGCAGCTCGCACAGCGCCTCCCTGCCCTCGCTGGAGGCGCTGGCGCTGCAGGTCAACGACGGCAGCGCCCTGCTGCACGACACCGCCAACCAGCCCCTCGGTGGCTGGCGCAGCGTCGGCAAGGGCCGCATCGGCCAGCTGCCGATCACCGACAGCTGGCGTTGGGTTCTGGCCGGCCGCGACGATCGCCACGGCGAACTGTGGAGCGGTGTGGTGGCTACGCTGGCACGCGCACAGCCCGGCACGGACGCGCTGTGGTCACCGCAGGCGCAGGCCTGGCTGGGCGAGCGCGTCGCGCTGTGTGGCGTGCAGGCGCCCCTGCAGGCATTCGATGCGAAGGGCGCGCCTGTGCCGCTGGTCGTCGATGCCACTACCTCGTCGATGCGCTGTGCCGGATGGTGGCCGCAGGCAGCAGGCTGGCAGCGGCTGCAGCATGGCGACACGGCCGTCTGGCGCTATGTGTTCGACGCGAAGGAGGCGGCGGCGCTGCACCGCCAGGCGATGATCGATGCGACGACGCAGGCGTTGGCGATGGGAGCGCCTGCGAGTGCCGCAGCGACGCAGCCGGCGCCCGGCTCACGCTGGCCGTGGTGGCTGGCCTTCGTGCTGTGCGCATCGCTGCTGTGGTGGCTGGAACGGCGGCGCTGAGCCACGGGGTCGGATCCCTTTCGCACGCATCGCAGACAGCATCCACGCATGGCGTGGATCTACTGCCCCGCGCGGATCAGCGGGTTCAGCGCCCATCCCTCAACGCGCCCCGGTACGCCGGTACCCCCGTCGAACACACGGGGTCGGATCCCTTTCGCATGCGAAAGGGCTCTGACCCCATCCCTCACCGCGCCCCGGTACGCCGGTACACCCCGTCGAAGCGCACGTTCATGCCGCCGCACTCGCTGTTGTCCGACACCACCAGCACGTCGCCCAGCAACTGCGCGTGCACCGTGCAGCTGTCCTCGACGAAATCCACCTGGCTGCCACGCGGCGTGGCCTGCGCTTCCACCTGGCCCAGGTTCGGCCCATACGGGCGCTGTTCCGGCGTGGGGTTGGCCGACGGCCAGTAAGCATCACCTTCGACGTGAAGCTGGCTGCCACGCACCGAGATACTCAGCCCGTTGTCGCCATCCTTCCAGTCACCGGCCCAGCCCTGCAGCGTCGGCGTCACCCGTGCCACCGGCTGCAGCTTGCTGCGGTCGACCCAGCCGGCACTGCCGCCCACCTTGTTGGGGAAGAACGCGCAGCGGTACGGGCCCAGATCGCGGCCGGTCACCACCGTGTCACCGCTCACCACGTAGCTGCGCTGGCGGCAGGCGGGTTCGCCCTTGGCCGGGCAGCCGTCCATGTCACCGAGCAGGTACAGGCGCTGCGTACCCACCACCTTGGCCACGGCGAAATCCGATTGCGCGGAAGGAAACGCGCCGTTGCGGCACGAGCCGTCGTCGGCCAGGCCGCTGGCCAACGCGGACACGGGCAGGAGCAGGGCAAGCAGGAGAATTTTCGGTACCACAGCAGCAACCAGGAGGGAGGACGACAGGATCGTACGCTCCTGCCTGTCATCGGCACCACTCTCTGCAACAAATTGCATTTCGCTGCTTGTCGTTGCCGCGCAGACTATCCAGTCGCCTTCCAGCACCCGATCACCACCTGCGAACATGAAACTTGTTGGTGTGCTTCTCGCCCTGCTCGCCGCACTTCCCGTACTGCTTGATTACCTGACCCGCTGGGAAGCACGCCGCGCGTTCAAGTCACTCGCAGAACAAGCGCCGGTGCGTCTGCTCAGCGAGGACGAGGACGCCGCGCTGGAACCATTCCGCAGCGTACTGGAGCTGGGCCGCGATTGCGGCGTTCGCATTCTTGAGGGGCCCTGCGTCGAGCACCGCCGATGGATGCGGGGAGGCGCCAACTCAGCCTGGCGCAGCCTCGCCGGGGTCAAGGTGCTGCTGCCCTTCAACGCGCTGGAACACCTCGGTACCCACAACCGTGCCGAAGTGGTGCTCGGTCGCCGCTTTGTGGTCATCGTCCGCATGGAGGGGTTCGATATCGCGACGGCCGGCACGCGTACCCTGCGCACGACCGCGACACAGATCAGCGAACGCCGTGAGACCGCGGATGAGCGGACACAGCGCCGGCGGCCGGCCATTCCATGGTGGCCCACCGCGCTGGCGCTGGCGGCCGGCATCTGCGGAGCACTGCCACAGCTGGGCCTGGGCCAATGGAGCTGGATGGCCGTGGCAGCGGGGCTGGTACTGGCGTCTATTGCGTTCGTGCTGTATCTGCGCAGGCACGTGGGAGCGAAGGCACTGCAGCCCGTGGTGCGCGTGCGGGGTCGGCTCAGCGCGCTGCAGTTCGCAGATCCGCACGAGAGCACCTTCAGCCACACGGTGATGCTGCTGGGCAACGACCAGCGGCTGGTCATCGACCCGACCTGGAGGGCGTCCGGCGCCATCGCCCCGGGGCGCTGGCTGGAGGCCGAGGTCCGCCCGCACGACCGGCGCCTGTTGTCGTTGGGCCCGGACTGGTCACTGAGTGCCGACGAGAGGCGGTTTCCACCGGTGCCGGTCGCCCGGCACCTGCTGATGTTCCTGGTGGCGGTGCTGTCACTGCTGCTGATGCTCTGGTCGGGTGACGGTCCGCGGATCGAGGCAGCGCGTGCGGCAGAGCTGCTCGGCCCTGCCAAGCTGCGGACGGACACGCAGCCCGGAACGCTGCTGGGGCATCCTCCCGCACCCGGTGATGGCGTGCACATCACGGTCGATGCCACCTGCGAACTGGTCGCCCGGCGGCATGCCGGACAGGTGCTGGCGGTGCCCGACTGCAGCCGGCTTCGCTGGGGTGGCGCTCCGCTGCAGGTGCCCCCTCTGGCGGTTGCCGACTCCATCCTGCGCCTGGGTGCCGGGAATACCCTGCGCGTGCATTGGAAACCGGCCGACGGCATCTTCCCTGCTTACCAGCGGGTGTCGGGGCTGGACGCGCTGCGCCGCGAACTGGAGGCTGCCTGCACCGATGGTCTACGCGGCTGCGACGATCTCCGCGCACAGCTTGCGGCGCTCTCCCCGGACGACAGCGCAGTACTTCCCCGTTGGACGATCATGAACCTCAAGGACGCCCTGGAAGAAGCCGCGCATGCACCTGTTCTCGCTGCGTGGGCTGCATCCACGCCCGCGCTTCTGGCCGCACAGAACGGTGGCGTCGTACTGGTCGATGCCGAGGCGAATCGGAAATCGGACACCGCAGCGTTCGCGTTTGGCGATGCCGGCGCCGCGTGGAAGACCCTGCGCGACGCAGCCACGCACGCGAAGCGGATCGCCTGGTCCGGTACCGTGCAGTCCCGCAGCACGGATGGTCGGACGCTGTGGCTGGAGGTGGACCGCACACGCCCCGCCCATGGCGCCATCGCGGGGATGGCCTACTGCATATGGCTGATCGGCGCGTCATTGCTGGCCCTGGTCCAGGGCATCCTGCTGGTCCGCGCCGTGCCCCGGGCACTCTCGCGGTCCGCCGCCTTCGCCGATGAACTCAAGCAGCGCCCTGCACCGCGTGCCTCCTGGCCGACATGATGCGCGGTGCCGCGCCTACTTCCCGGCCGAGGGATCGCAGCCGTCCTGCTGCTCGCAGAACTGTTGTGCCCGGCGTCGCTGTTCGGGAGTCAGCTCCGGCGGCGGCCGTGCGATGGCGGCCTGGATCTGGTCGGGGCCACCGGTGAGCTTGTTCAGACCGCGACCCGCCGCCAGTACGCCCTTCACCACGCCCATCATGATGTAGCCACCACCCATGCTCACCTGCTCGGGCGATGGCGGCTCGCTCCAGTCGCGACTGAAACGGTTGTCACCGAACTTCACCGGGTTCTTGAAACGGTACAGGTCCAGCGCCTCGTCCTCGGGCTTGATCGCACGTACTTCACCCAACGTGGTGACATCGCCCTGCGGCGGCGCGGCGGCATCGGCAGCATCGGCGGCCGGCACCCCGCTCGCTGCAGGCGGTTCGATCACGGGGTCAACCTGCTGCGCGTGCGCAGTGGCGGCCAGCATCATGCCGGCCAGAAGTGCTCCCTGCAGTTCCCGTCGTGCCACAGCCATCGCCCTGTCTGGTGCGTCCAATCCCCGAGGATACGCATCACGGCTTCAGATTTCGTTGGGCGCGGCGTGAACGTTCAGGGTGCATCCGATCTTGCTTCGTGCGGCACGCAACCTGCGATTTGCAACAATCGTCATTCCCATCGGTGCATCAGGCCGCCACGCTGCCGGGTTACCCACGCACGCGAGCACCATGGCCCACGTTCCGACACTCCTTCCGCTGCAGATGCGCTGCAGCTGATGTCACGCGTGGCATTGCTGGTCGGGCTGGCCTTGCTGGTGGCGATGGTCACGGCGGCCCTGCTTGAGTGGACGTCGCGCGTCCGCTGCAGAATGAACGCCCTGCGGCGAAGCAGCCCATTACGCATGCTGGATGATCGGGAACGCGCCGCATTGGCGACGCTGCGCGTCTTGACCGGCTGCATCCACGACGACCAGGTACGCGTGCTGACCGGCGCATTCACCGGAGGGTCGCGCCGCGCCAACTACCCGGTCTGCGACGGCCAACTGGCCGGCATTCCCGTGCTGATGCCCCGCCAGGCGTGGTCACACCTCGCCGACCATAATGATGCCGAGGTGGTGATGGCCAGGCACTGGGCCGTCGTCGTGCGCCTCAATGGTTTCGAGGTGGCATCCCTCCGTCGTCCCGCCGCCGCGCGCATCCACGGTGAGCGGCGGGAGACACCGGCCGAAGTCGCGATGCGCCGCGGTCCCGGGTTGCGGCCCGCGGCACTGCCGATCACCGCCCTGGCGCTGTGGGCAGCCGTGGACCTGTCCGGCGTCGCGGCACTGTTCATGGTGCTGATTGCCGCAGGCACCGCGTGGCTGGCGTGGCCACGACGCCGCGGGCCCGCAACCACCCAGCGCGTGCTGCAGCTGCAGGGGCAGCTGCAGGCGTATCGGAAGCGTTCCGATGTCGGGCCGGTGTGGCTGCTGGGCGCCGACCGGCGCGTGCAGCTCCCGTGGGAATGGGCTGATGCCCGCGCGTTTGCCCAGCAGCGGTCGATGCGGCTGGAGGTCCGCGCCGATGATGGCGCGGTGCTGGGCGCAGGGCCGGGCTGGTGCCTGGCCCGCGATCGGCAACGCTTTCCGCCCGGTGGCGGGCTCTGGCAGCTAGCCTGGCTGGGCCTGCTGCTGTTGCTGTTGCTTGCCGGCTGGCTGGGCGATCTGCGATGGCTGCCGGTCGCGGCCGTGCTGGCAGCGTGGCATGCGCTGCGATGCATCCTGGCCATCCGCCAATTCCTCCGCCGCAACGCTGCACGCACCGCCGACATTGCGCAGCGCGCCAACCCCGGGCACTGAATGGTTCACTGCATCCCGGCACACCGTCTCACACCCTGAGACCCATCTGTGGTGCCATGTGACCCCTCGCAAACCGTCCCGGCTCCCTCCTCCATGGCCTACGAACTCGCCAAGCGCACGGCCGACGCCGAGCAGAAGCTCGCCACCCGCGACGGCCTGCCCGCGCGCGATGGCGCCCTGCTCAGTGCGCGCCTGCAGCGCCGTTACCACGACCGCATCACCGGCAGCTTCGCCATTCCCGGCCGCGAGGGCCGCTACGCGCCTGTTCCCGACTCGGTGCCGCCGGCCCTGGCCGCCGCCCTGAAGGCACGCGGTATCGAGCAGCTCTACAGCCACCAGGCCGAAGCCTGGGAGGCCAGCCAGCGCGGCGAGCACGTGGCCATCGTCACCCCCACCGCCAGCGGCAAGTCGCTGTGCTACACCCTGCCGGTGGTCAGCGCGGCCATGCAGGACAAGGCCAAGGCGCTGTATCTGTTCCCGACCAAGGCGCTGGCTCAGGACCAGGTGGCCGAGCTGCTGGAACTCAACCGCGCCGGCGACCTCGGCGTGAAGGCCTTCACCTTCGATGGCGACACGCCCGGCGATGCGCGCCAGGCCATCCGCCTGCACGGCGACATCGTGGTGTCCAACCCGGACATGCTGCACCAGGCCATCCTGCCCCACCACACCAAGTGGGCGCAGTTCTTCGAGAACCTGCGCTACATCGTCATCGACGAGGTGCATACCTACCGCGGCGTGTTCGGCAGCCACGTCACCAACGTGCTGCGCCGGCTCAAGCGCATCTGCGCGTTCTACGGCGTGCAACCGCAGTTCATCCTGTGCTCGGCCACCATCGGCAACCCGCAGGCGCATGCCGAAGCGCTGATCGAGGCACCGGTTACCGCCATCACCGAATCCGGCGCGCCCAGCGGGCCCAAGCAGGTGCTGCTGTGGAACCCGCCGGTGATCAATCCAGACCTGGGCCTGCGCGCCTCGGCACGTTCGCAGAGCAACCGCATCGCCCGCATCGCGATCAAATCCGGGCTGAAGACCCTGGTGTTCGCGCAGACGCGCCTGATGGTGGAAGTGCTGACCAAATACCTGAAGGACATCTTCGACCACGACCCGCGCAAGCCGCCCCGCATCCGCGCCTACCGCGGTGGCTACCTGCCCACCGAACGCCGCGAGACCGAGCGTGCGATGCGCGCGGGCAACATCGACGGCATCGTCAGCACCTCGGCGCTGGAGCTGGGCGTGGATATCGGCAGCCTCGACGTGGTCATCCTCAACGGCTACCCCGGCAGCGTGGCCGCCACCTGGCAGCGCTTCGGCCGCGCCGGTCGCCGCCAGCAGCCCGCGCTGGGCGTGATGGTGGCCAGTTCGCAGCCGCTGGACCAGTACGTGGTGCGGCATCCGGATTTCTTCGCCGAGGCCTCGCCCGAACACGCGCGCATCGCCCCGGACCAGCCACTGATCCTGTTCGACCACATCCGCTGCGCGGCCTTCGAGCTGCCGTTCCGCGTTGGCGATGGCTTCGGCCCAATCGATCCGGAAGTGTTCCTGGAAGCGCTGGCGGAAACCGAGGTCATCCACCGCGAGGGCGAGCGCTGGGAATGGATCGCCGACAGCTACCCGGCCAACGCGGTCAGCCTGCGTGCGGTGGCCGATGGCAACTTCGTGGTGGTCGACCGCAGCGATGGCCGCCAGCAGATCATCGCCGAGGTCGACTATTCCGCGGCCGCGCTCACGTTGTACGAAGGCGCGATCCACATGGTGCAGTCCACGCCCTACCAGGTGGAAACGCTGGACTGGGAAGGCCGCAAGGCCTACGTCACGCGCACCCACGTGGATTACTACACCGACAGCATCGACTTCACCAAGCTCAAGGTGCTGGACCGCTTCGATGGCGGCGTGGCCGGGCGTGGTGATTCGCACCATGGCGAAGTGCACGTGGTGCGCCGCGTGGCGGGCTACAAGAAGATCCGCTATTACACGCACGAGAACATCGGCTACGGCCCGGTGAACCTGCCCGACCAGGAACTGCATACCACTGCGGTGTGGTGGCAGCTGCCGCAGGCACTGCTGCTGCGCGCGTTCGCCAGCAAGCAGGATGCGCTGGATGGCTTCCTTGGCGCGGCCTACGCGCTGCACATCGTCGCCACCGTGGCGGTGATGGCCGATGCGCGCGACCTGCAGAAGTCGGTCGGCAACGGCGATGGTTCGTGGTTCGCGATCGCCGACCAGACCGGCCGTGGCCAGCTGCGCGGCGGCGAGGGTGATCCGGGCATCGTCGAGCTGCTGCAGGAGTTCGTGCCCACCGTCTATCTGTACGACAACTTCCCCGGCGGCGTCGGCCTCAGCGAGCCGCTGTGGCAGCGCCAGGCCGAACTGGTGCAGCGCGCGCGCGAACTGGTGCAGCGCTGCGACTGCAAGGCAGGCTGCCCCGCCTGCGTGGGCCCGGTGCTGGCCGCACAGGAAGAGGATGACACCTCGCCGCGCGCACTGGCGCTGCGCGTGCTCGACCTGTTCGATGCCGAAGCCTGCCAGCACGTGCACGACGTGGTGGTGACCACGCGCGACCCGATGGAGCTGCTGGCACCGTGAGCCTGAGCCTGGACAAGCTGCGCCTGCTGCGGAAGCAGGCCGGCGACCCGAAGGCGAGCACGCCGGCCGCGCCCGAGCCGCCGCCGGCAGCACCGGCGCCGGTGGCCGCCAACGATGCGCGGCAGCCTGCGGCCGAGCGCTCGGTGTTTGCCTGGGTCGAACAGGAGATCCGCCACAAGCCGACCGGCGCCG
Source organism: Stenotrophomonas sp. S41 (assembly GCF_016624625.1). Classification (NCBI taxonomy): domain Bacteria; kingdom Pseudomonadati; phylum Pseudomonadota; class Gammaproteobacteria; order Lysobacterales; family Lysobacteraceae; genus Stenotrophomonas; species Stenotrophomonas sp. S41. The sequence goes on from NZ_JACVTV010000001.1 coordinate 20,133, forward strand.
CAGCACCTGCCACGGCGCCGCCCGCACTGCGGCGGCCGGAGGTAGGCGGCCTGCATCGCCTGCTCGGGCTGCGCACGCGCGGTACCGCCGCCCCGGTGCGGGCCAGCGCGCAGGACCGGCAGCTGCCCGGCGAGGAGATCGCACCGGGCCTGTTCCTGATCGAATCACTGCAGCCGCAGGCGATTCCCGCGCAGCCGCTGTCGCTGGATTTCGCCCGCCGCGATGGCGAGCACGTGGCCGCGCGCGACCTGCTGTTCTTCGATACCGAAACCACCGGCCTGGCCGGTGGCACCGGTACCCGCGCCTTCATGATCGGTGCCGCCGACTGGCATGCCTGTCCGCAGCGCGGCGAAGGCCTGCGCATCCGCCAGCTGCTGATGTCCACCATGGCCGCCGAGGACGCGATGCTGGCTACCTTCGCCAGCTGGCTGCAGCCGTCCACCGTGTTCTGCAGCTACAACGGCCGCAGCTACGATGCGCCGCTGCTGAAGGCCCGCTACCGGCTGGCCCGGCAACGCGACCCGATCACCACGCTGGACCATGTGGACCTGCTCTACCCCACCCGCCGGCGTTATCGCGGCAGCTGGGAGAACTGCAAGCTCTCCACCATCGAACGCCAGCTGCTGCGCGTGGTGCGCGAGGATGATCTGCCCGGTTCGGAAGCGCCTGCGGCATGGCTGCGTTACCTGCGCGGCGGCGATGCCGTGAACCTGCGCCGCGTGGCCGACCACAACCACCAGGACGTGGTGACCCTGGCCCTGCTGCTGCAGCGGCTGATCCGCGAGGAACAGCGCGAGCGCGAAACGCTGGCGCTGGTGCAGCCCTGAGCGCGCGCGGGTTCAGGCGGCGTTGACACCACTGACACGCGCAGCGGCGACACTGCCCGCTGTCCCTTCACCGGAGCCGTGCCCATGCGCCCTACGACCTTGTTGCTGCTGGCCAGCATCCTGCCGCTCGCGGCCTGCAGCCATGCCGGCACCAGCAGCACCGCCGACACAGCCCCCCTGCCGCCCAAGGGCGCCGAGGGCACGCATGAGTGCCGCCCCGAGGCGCTGGAAGCCTTCACCGGCAAGCCCGCCGACGAGGCCACCATCAAGAAGCTGGTGGCCGACAGCGGCGCGCGCAACGCACGCGTGGTGAAGCCGGGCATGGCCGTGACCATGGATTTCCGCCAGGACCGCGTGACCGTGCACGTGGACGAGCAGAACCGGATCGAACGCGCCAGCTGCGGTTGATCCGGTAGCGCCGGGCCATGCCCGGCGTTTTCCATCCGCATACGCGCCGCTGCGCTCGCCGGGCATGGCCCGGCGCTACCGCGCTGTCAGAGCTGCTGGGCCTTGCCGCTGGCCATGGCGCGGGCGATCACCTGCTTCGCCTGTGCCGAGGCCTGTGCCTGCAATGCGGCCTGGCGTTCACCCAGTTCCGCCTGCTGACTGCCCAGCGCAGCCTGGCGCAGGCCCAGCTGGGCCTGCTGGTTGGCCAGTTCGCTGATGTCGTGGCTGTGCGCGTCCTGCACCGCCTGCACTTCACGCATCGCAAGACGGGCCTCGGCTGCGGCCTGGCGGGCAATCGCGGCGTCATCCACCGCACCACGCGCCGCTCTCGCGGCTTCCGCTGCGCCCTGGCGGTTGATGTCGCTCTCGCGCACCGCCCGGCTTGCCGCCTGCGTCGCCACACGGCTGATTTCGCGGGCGTGCACGGCCTGCTTGCGGCCCAGTTCACCCTGTTGGCGCCCCAGCACGCCCTGCTCGCGGCCGAGCTCACCCTGCTGGCGGCCCAGTTCGGCCGACTGCGCATAGACGCGCTGCAGCGGCTGGATCAGGGCCGGATCACGCACGGCATAGCGCTTGTTGCCTTCGCGGAACCACAGCACCGGGCCATCGCGGCCGACATCGCGGCGGGCCTGCTGGATGTCGTCGATCGTGGCGCTGGCATAGCTGCGGCCATGGTCGATCAGCACGTGGCCACGTTCCAGGTCGTTGCCCAGGTGCAGCTCGCCCACCGTGGTGTAGCTGTCGTCATCCTCGACCGGCGGTGCCGGAGGCGCGGGCGGCGCAGGCGGAGCCGCGGGGACGGACGGCGCGGCGGGCGGTGCCGGCGGCTTGGGCATCACCAGGTGCACTCCCTTGGCCGGCACGGCGGGCGCGGCCGGTGGTGCGGGCGGTGCAGGGACGACCTTCGGCGGTGCAGGCGGCGCCGGCGGTGCCGGGGCGGCCACCAGGCGCATCGGCGCCACGCCCACCGCAACCACCAGGGCGGTCAGGCCGATGGCGAGGATGCGCGGACAGGCGCGACGCGGCTGCAGGCTCAACAGGCGGCGCTTGAGGCTGGTGGTGCTCGGCGCGGCACTCGCCACGCCCAGGTGCGGCTGCGGCGCCACACCCAGCTGCAGCAGCAGGCGGCCGTAGGCGTGGCGGCTGGCACCATGCTGGCCCACCACCGCCGCATCCACCGCTTCCTCGCGGGCCTGGGCGTATTCGCGCACGGCCAGGCGCAGCAGCGGATGGAAGAAGAACAGATGCTGGGCCAGTGCGGGGAGCAGGCCCCACTGCAGGTCACGCCGCTGCATGTGCTGCAGCTCGTGGGTCAGTGCCAGATCCAACGCATCGCCCTGCAGGGCATTGGCACCGGCCGGCAGCAACAGCACCGGGCGCAGCGGGCCGACCAGCTGCGGCGCGTCCACCTGTTCGCTCATCCACAGGCGCGGTGCGCGGCGCAGGCCGTGGGCATCGGCCGCCAGCTGCAGGGCCTGTACCAGGGCCGCGTCTTCGCAGGGGTGCGAGGCGGCCAGCAGCGCACGGCACTGGCGCCACTCACCGAAGGTGCGCCACGCCATCACCAGCACGCCGGACAGCCACAGCGCCGCCAGCGCCAGCGCCCACCAGGCCATCGGCGATACGCCGCTGCCGATCGACGCGGCGATGTCAGGGGCCTGATTGATCGGCGCGGTGGCCAGCAGGTTCGCCGAGAGTTCCGGCGCCATCGGATGGATCGCATCGGCGGCCAGATCGGTGGCGCTCATTGCCACTTCCTGCGGCGCCGGCAGCCAGGCCAGCTGCAGCGGCTGGCTCCAGAACAGGCCCAGCACGGCCTGCAGCGACACCAGCCACCACAGGCGGCAGCGGGTGCTGGCCGACAGCGAAGGCAAGGCGCGGCAGAGGCCGTAGACCAGGGCCACCAGCAGCACGGTCTGCAGGCTGGTCCAGCCCAGGCGTTCCAACAGGGAAATCAGCATCGTGGTGTCCATGGCTCAGCCCTCGTGGCGACGCGATTGGAGTTGGGCGACCAGTGCTTCCAGTTCGGCCAGCTCGTTGTCACTGACTTCCTGGCGCTGCGACAGGTAGGCCACGAACGGCGACACCGAGCCCTGCAGGGTGTTGTCGACGAACTGGGCCACGGCGCCCTGCAGCACGCTCTCCGGGCCACGGGTGGCCTGGTAGCGGTAGACGCCCTCCTGCTGCTCGCGCTGAAGATACCCCTTGGCGCGCAGCCGCTCCATCATCGTCAGCACGGTGGAACGGGCCAGCCCGCGGGCCTCGCCGTAGCCACTGGCGACCTCGCCGACACTGGCTGGCGCATGTTCATCGATGTACTGCAGCAGGGCCAGTTCCTGGTCCCCGATGGTCTTGCCACGCATGACACCACTCCCTTGACTACACGTGTCGTCAATGTCTGCGTGACGACAGCTGTAGTCAACCCCCCGGAAGTCATGGGCCGACGAACGGTAGGGGGGGGTGATGGGCTTTATGCAGCGGCGTAAAGATTGTCGCTTACGCCAATCTTTCGTGTAATTGCGTGTTTGATTGTCGCTCCCTGCGGAAGCGGGTCGTTCAAAGCGTCAATCATTGGCATATCGAATTCCGGGCATGCGTCGGGCCTTCCCTGGCGGCTGAATCACCTAGCGTGCTTAAGGTGTTGATCAGGAGCATCGCCAACTGAACGTCAAAATTTGATTCCTGACCCCTTGAAAGACGTGACGGGCGTCACCAATGCAATGAGAAGGCGGTCAAGGAAGTCTCGTCGCAACGTTTGAGACTCCTGGACCTGATAGTTGCTGGAAAGTGACCTTCTCAGGGGGAAACAGGACGTGACTCAGCAGTACTCATCTACTGGCGCGGGATTGGGGGACGTCTCGCCCCCCTCGGACCCGATCGTTGACACCGCCACGAACCCTTTCAAGATTCTGGCTCTATCTGGCGGGGGGTACAGGGGGCTTTACACAGCTCAAGTGCTAGCTGACCTTGAAGCCCATATCCAAGCGCCTATCGCCTCCCGATTCGACCTAATCGCAGGCACCTCCATTGGAGGGATTCTGGCGCTGGCTCTATCGCTTGAAGTTCCTGCTGCTCGGATGGTTGAGCTTTTCACGGCCCATGGGCATGAGATCTTCAAAGCACGAAGTTCCCTCGGGGGCATCTGGCGCTCCAAGTACACACAGCTCGCGCTGCTGGACCTTCTTCGAGGAGAGAATCTCTTCGGGCAGAAAACGCTGGGGCACTGCAGCCGAAGAGTCATCGTGCCAGCCATCGACTACAGCAACGGGGTACCCGTGCTGTTCAAGACGCCCCACCACCCCGATCTAACCAGGGATCACGCGTATGCGGCGACCGATGTCGCGCTTGCAACCAGCGCAGCGCCTGGTTACTTCCCGCGGCATTGCTTTGACAATCGCCAATTCATCGACGGGGGCCTGTTTGCCAATGCTCCTGGACTCTTGGCTGTACATGAAGCGCAACACTACCTCGGTGCGAAAAGGGATGAGATCCACGTTCTGTCGGTAGGCACGATGTCATCCCGGTTCACCGTTGATCCAAGTTCTGGGCGTGCGGGAGGAACGTTGGACTGGGGTGGATTCAACCCAGTGAATACGCCACAACGCCTGTTCGGAATCGCGATTTCGTCGCAGGAGTCGCTAGTTCACTCAATGCTCTCGCACAGGGTCAAAGCCGGTCAGTATCACCACGTCGACGAACCTTTGACCGATGAAAAGGCGAGATCAGTTGCCCTCGACAAGACTGATTACGCAGCGCAGGAAGCACTGATCGGCGCCGCTCGCCAGTCATCGAAAGTCGCGCTTGGCAACCCGGTCCTTCGTGAGCTTCTTAAAAGTGCGGCTCAGAGTCCTAAGTTCTATTACGGCCCCCAGGCAGTCGAAGAAGGAGTCATCAATGCTTAACCTGCACAAGCTCTTTCTAAACGACGACAATCCCATTAGCTTGGATAAGGTCATCACGCCTACTGACGATCAGAAGCGTCAGCTGCAGGAGGCGAAGAACATTATTCGCGATCACCTGCGTAAGAGCATTCGGGATGCGACGGTTACGATCCTGGGAATGTCCCATATGGTGTCCCCGCGATTCCGTACGCAAGGTTCATGGGCCTACCGAACCTGCATCCAAGGGGCGCATCTTCCGCCACAGGAGATGGACTGGGACTTTGGAGTGTACTTGCCGGTGACCGCCTGGGAGGACACTTCGCCTCCGCGAAAGATGGCAAAGCTCTACTTCGAGTTCGTCGAGCATTCACTGGCCGAGCTATGCCGTACGCGCCCTTGGCTTCTGGATCGCACCAACAATCGTTGTGCACGCGTCAAGATAGCCAGTTGGGGGCATATTGACCTTCCGCTGTACGCAGCACCTGAAGAGAAGTTCCAGCACGTGTCCGAACGAGCTGTCATGGACTCTGCAAAAGCTAGCGCCAACTACCTGCGCGAGAGCGCTGGACTGGAGGATTACTCTGAGAGTGGCGAGATGCCCAACGACTTCTGGGTGTTGATGGATGAGATCCACGTGGCGAAGCGCGACGGCACTTGGCAAAAGTCCGACCCTGAGCAGGTCGCGAATTGGTTTGATGATCGCGTCACTGAGCATACTGACCAGTTGCGCCGTGTATGCCGGTACCTGAAGGCATGGCGCGATCACAACTGGGAAACCGGCGGCCCCTCTTCCGTCCTTTTAATGATCATCGCTTCGCAGTCGTTCAAGCCCATTCGAGGAAGAGACGATCTCGCTCTCGAAAGCGCCGCCCAAGTTCTTGCTCAGAAGTTGTCGGGAGAAGTTCGAGAAGTTGGAATCGATTTGGGCGAAGAGGACTTCAATCGCCTTGATGCAGCCAGAAGGACTCAAGCCGCTGAAAAAGCACGCGAGCTCTATAAGGCTATCCACTCTAGCCGCCACTATGGACAAGGATTGATCGCATCAGCAATCCAGAACATGAAGGGACAGTTCGGAGAACGCATAGCAAACGAGCCTTCTTTGGTGTCGGTAGACACTGCTGCCGAGGTTCGTTCGGTTGACCCTGTTCGTGTCGCTGCGCCCGCTGTAGGCGCAACCAAGGCAGGCTGATCAATGGGCCAGCCGCGTAAGACGGCGCTTTCCGCCCTGCTTAGGTTCATGACCTCGCAGGGCTTCAAGCAGCTCCCAACTCGAGATGGGCGGTATAGCTTCAGCGGCTCGCTGCCCTGCACAGGTGGCGAGGCAACTGTTACGTTGACGGTAGTCGATTGGGACTTTGTCAGCTATCCCGTCATTCAAGTGCACGAACTACCTGGCGGCTCACCGGAACTCATACCTCATATCAGCGCATGGGGCGGTTTCTGCTACCTAGCAGCTGGATCAGTCGTGCTTGATCGCTACAACCCAGATGTCGCGGTCCAGCAATGTCTTGTCCTTGCCAAGAAGGAGCTAGACCGCCTCCTTGCCAATCCCAGCTACAGACAAGGTGAGTTCCAAAGTGAGTTTGGCGCGAACTGGTCGATCGGCCAGGAGCCACTGCCTCGTCAGTTCCTACTGGGTACGGTAAGCCCAGGCGACTCCGAGTCGGCCTCCTACCTCCTCCCCTTCAAGGGACTTGCGGCAAATCTAATTTCATCCGCAACGGCAGAACCGGACACGATTGCGCGCGCATGTGGCTGGGATGCACCTCTGCGCGGTAACTCTTCAGCTTGGATTCTTCGGTCCAACGAGATGCCTAAGCTTATGCCTGATGGTCTCCCTGCGACGATAGGGGAAATGTTCAGGTGGCTAAGGACTTGGGACGTGTCGCTCTATCGAAAGGTGTGCAAGGTCTTTTCCTCACCTGACTATCTGCGCTATGGCGAGATCACCTTTTTGATCCACTCAGCAGCGGGCTGGTTCGGCTTCTCCATGGAGATAGATAGAACACTCGCAGTGGCATTTCGCCGCAAGCCCGGCCAGCTTCGTCAAAGGCTTCACACTGGACGCCAAGACACCGCAATCAGGAGGGTGTCGGTCAACGAGATATCACCGGAATACATCCACAGTCGCAACTTGACCTTCCCTAGCCTTGCAGGCCGTCGCGTTGTCCTCATCGGCTGCGGCTCAATCGGAAGCTACTTGGCACAGGCTTTGGTTCGTCTTGGCGCAGGATCCGGCGATGGTGAGTTGCAGCTCATTGACCACGATCACCTGTCCCCCGGCAACCTGGGACGACACGTCTTGGGTATCGAGTCCCTCTACCAAGCAAAGTCAGCCGCCCTTGCTGAGCTGCTTATGAGTCAGTTCCCCCACGCCAAGATCGTGTCAAGCATTCGGCGCGCTAAGTTTCCCAATGACTTCTATCGAGCCAACCTCGTGATTGACGCGACCGGGGAGGAATCTCTGAGTGAGGCTATCAACTATCACCGGCTCGAGCTCCCTGAGAGCACGAGGCCTGCCACTCAGCACATATGGGTGACAGGGAAGGGGGAGTGCGCTCAAGCTCTCTGGACTGACGACACTCGTCATGCTTGTTACAGATGCATGGTCCTGAACGACGGCAAGCGGACGCCGCGGTTCGACCTTGGTCTTCCGCCAGCCACAGAAGTTATGCATGGATGTCAGACATTCACCCCCTATGCCGTTTCTGCTCCGATGATGGCCAGCGCGTTGGCCATTGATCAGATCAGCTCGTGGCTTCGTGGAACACCATCTCCGAGATTCCGCACGCGGATTGTAGAAGGGAGCAGTGCCCGCAGACTCAAGAATCAGGACGTCGAGCCCCTTAAGGAGTGTCCTGCATGTCGCACGATCTGACTGCGTCTGACGCGCTTGGCCTAGGGGGCCATGTCTTGATCCAGGCGGAGGTGATTGAGCTCATTCGGGGATTCTGCCAACACAACGCTGAAGCACCAGAGTCGGGAGGAGTGTTGCTTGGGTTCCGACGGGGGGTTCATCTACATGTGACCAGAGCAACAACACCAACCGTCCATGATCGCTGCTCCCGAACTTCATTTGAGCGCTCCTCCAAAGGGCATCAAGCCGCAGCACTGCAACATTGGTCATCCTCCGCTGGCACAGGTGACTACTTAGGCGAGTGGCACACACATCCCCAAGTTCATCCTTCGCCGTCGGGCACTGACCTTTTTGAGTGGAAGAAGATACTCGCTGGAGCCAGTGCGAGACAGATGATCTTCCTTGTAGTAGGCATTCAGACGATATGGGCCGGTGTTGGCTCCGCTGGCGTAGTGAAGCAAGTCCGGCTTGAGTAGTCGTGAGGTACAAAGAGCTTTAATGGCTTCGGCCGGCTACACCGGTAGCCGCGATTTGAGAGGCCGGGGAAAGTTAGCGGCCTATTCGAGGACGTTTCTTTCGTAGACGCTGCATCGATCAACCCACGTAACCACAAGGAGCAAGGGAATGAAGCTTGAGATTGTGAAGATTCACGAGAAGGGAAAGCAGGATGCCGAGTACGTGGAGCTGAAGGCAAAGGAAGCCTGCACGCTGAGCAACTACATCTTGTCTGACACTACGTACCTGTCTCCAACCACCGTTTCGAACAAGCTCAGGCACGTCCACTGGTTTACACCAAAGAACCTGGCAAAGGGAGACTACGTTTTCCTTCGAACCGGCAAGGGAGTAGATACATCACACAAGAACAGAGCTGGAACCACCACCTATGTCATTTATTGGGGCTTGGGGACGCCTGTCTGGAACAACACTGGCGACGCAGGCATCCTGATTGAGATCAATGATCGGCAGACGATGAAGGCTTGATACCCGGATCTAGTCGTGAGCGAAAGGCCGCCGGCAATTGACGCCGGCGGCATCTTTTCGGGTATATCCATCATGTAGCTAGGCAGGCATTGTCGGGTACTCGTCCTCGTTCGTGAAATCCAAGACGGTGTGGTCTTGCATGCCCGATTCCTTCCGCTGATACCAATACACATTCACATCAGCGCATCTGAGCATCGAGGTGATTGCGCACAGCCTCTAGGATTTCAATGTCGCCGGTGCACATCAACTTGATCGCCGGTTCGCCGCCAAACATAGCTGCAGCATTTTTGCGGCGAATCCACGAATTTGCTTGTTGAGGGCTACGAAAGATCGTGTGCAGCATCCGATAAATGGAAATGATGTATCCAATACGCATTAGCACTAAGTCGTCGATCAACCATTGCGCATCATCAGCTGTCTGCGGAAGCTCTGGCAGCGCAAGCATCTGGCGCTGTTCGTCTTTGCCTAGAGACCAAGCCTCAGCAATTCGCTGAAATATCCGAATTCCGCCTTCTTCCAGATCGTCCGGCTGATTACGCTCTGACTCGTGCACGGCCCATTACCTCAGTTGAGCTACTGGAAAGATACACCTCCGACATAGCTATCACTACTAGTCAACGGCTTAAGATTTCGCCCCCGCATTGATGCTTTCGGGACGTCGTCAGGATAGATGATTAGCCAACGCTCGCGAAAGCTGAATCAGATTGATCCATCGGTCGAAAAGGTGAATCAAGGCACGCCAGTATTCGGGCGTTTTATGGCGCTCCTCCCCGTTCAGCTTGACGCGGCACGCGCTGCGGTGCAACGTTGCGGCTGAAGGCACACTTCGCCTCATCGTGGGTCTTCGGCCCAGCGTGATCTGCAGGACCTTTTGAGATTGTCACTGACCGTTTGCCTTGCAGCACGGTCACAGCAGGCAAGCCCCAGTAGCGACTATGTGCTGATCAAGGCCCATAGCATTCCAGCACCAACGACCACAGCGTGCAATGAGCGTCATCGTGATCGGCGTTGCGCGAGACTAAACTCCACTGCGACATCGCTGCGGTCCCATGCGAAGCAGCGACCTGAAGCCTCTTGCTGCCGAGGACGCCACCAAGGCAAATATGGACACTCTCTCCCCCGCCCAGAAGATCCTTCTAGACGCAGCTTACGAACGCCGCGCGCTAGCCGAGCAATGGCTTAGCTCCGATCAGGTCACCACTCGATTGGGCTCAAGGAGAGTCGGGGATGTGCACAGCGCAAGCCAGTTGCGGCGCCAAGGAAAGTTGCTGGGGGTGTATGTAGCACTCCCTCTGCCGACCTATCGCTATCCGTCCTGGCAGTTCCGGCCGGATGGTCAACCCGTTGACCATCTCGCTGAAATCCTGACGTTGTTGCGCGAGTTTGGTCCATTCGAGCGAGAGTCACAGGGTTTGCATCGCACCACCGGCTGGGGCGAGATCGAGTGGTTTCTATCGCCGCATGCGTTGCTCGAAGGTGCTTCTCCTGCTGCGGCGCTGGCTGAAGATCCGGCTAGCGTGCTGAGTGCCGCCCAAAGCGAGTTCACAAGCGGCAGTTCATAGGCTGGCCACCTACTTCAACCGTAGAGTGAGCGCTCTCGAAGACGAGTGCGTGGTCATACTTGACCTAGAGCATCCGTCGCTTTTGTTCATGCGATGCCGCTCTATTTGATTGCAGGTTGTCGCGTGGAGGGCGCGTCACCCGTCAGCTAAAACGAAGCGTCGTGTCGGAGCTCTCTTGGCCTGGAAGACTGGACCAAGGAGGTCATGCCACTGCTGAGCTGGCAGCGGGTCTACGGTAAGACCACATCACCGCGATGCGATCCGTCAGCCCTCGGGCCGCTTTCTGGTCGCCTCAGGGGCTCAATCTTGCCCGAGAACCGGAAGGCCTTGGGGCTATGCCGATGGCTTCAGTGGCCGTTGAGCCCTAATCCGACAGTGAAGTTGCTCCCGAAATAACAATGGAATCAAAGACTTGCATGAGTGTGTCGAAAGTGTGTGCAAAGTGCGTCGTTGGTGCGTATACTTGCGCCGTGGCCGACTGGACATCGACCACCTCCAACTCATATCAAACATCTCAGACTAATTGATCTTCTCGGCATCTCATATATTTCTCGATCATATCTAATTAAATCTAATATACTAATTCGCTAAGCCGATTGAATCACTCATATCATAATCTCAATATTCTCGGAGTTCTCTCATGTCCGTTCGTATGAACATAGTTCTGTCCGATGACTTGAAAAGGGCGCTTGACCAGGTCACTGCGGAGACTGAACAGTCTGCCAGTGAGACGTTGAGAAAAGCTCTTCACCTTTATCTAGCTGCTCGTGACAACACGAGGAGTGGCGAGCGCAAGCTCGGCTTCTTCGATGTTAAGACCCGCCGCGTAGATGGGGAGGTTGTCGGACTCTAACCCCTTGGAGTCCCCAACGTGTCAGAAAACAATCTGGATTTGAATCGCATCCCTGAGCGGATGTCGCTGAGTGTGGAAAAGGTTGAATGCCTTGAGGATGCGAGCCATCGTCGACGCAAGGATTTGATCATCTTCGTGATCTTTACTGCAGCCTGTGTCATGGGTTTGGCCGCATCTCTGTACGTGATCTTGTTTGATCGCGAACCAGAAGTCACGAAGCTCGCTTGGCCTGCATTCACGGCAATTCTTGGCCTGATTGCAGGTCGATTCTCGAAATCCTGAACCAATCGAGCTTGGGGAGACCTCTGCAGGGGTCTCCTCAAGCCGATTCATCCCGCCCGTCGCGTTTCACGCGGCTGCAAGAGCTTGGACGCCCAGTTTGACCGTCCGGTGCGACGCTGACGTACCGGAGTGGATCTTGGGCCCAATCTCCTTCGCTGATCGATGCCCCGGATGCCGTAGGCCGAGACATCGTCATTCCTGCCGGTGATGAAATGCCCAGAGGTTCGGCCATTCTATTGAACGTCGCCGCCCTTGATGCTTAGACCGCTTGGCTTTCGCCTCCTGGCACCTAGCTGTAGCTTCCTTGCTACATCACCAGACGCAACCCAGGTACACCTCTTGGAACGTATGCTGGGCTGCATCTTGGACTGCCGGGTTCAAGTTGGAGGACGAGAAGAAGCCGTAGCCTGAGACTTTGAAGAAGAAGTCATCTCCTTCAATTGACTCAAAATCTCGCGGCTCGTGGAAGAAGCTTCGTCGCATGTCAGTTCGAACCATCCAGTCCAGTGCCACCTCTTCGCCTGCGAGCGGGTGAGGCGTGCCATCCAATTTGATTGTTTTTACATTTCCAGTGAGATGCGTCTTGAGAAGAAGCGCACAGTGGTACGCAATGTAATCCGCAAGCTGCACGCCAAGGACTTGCTTTGAGTCGCACCCGTGATGGACGATCAGCCGCGTTGCGTCAGCGCTGTACCCACCAACCATCCCTTCGTCAATGAACAGATGTTGAGGCGTCGGCAGCGCATTGGCTTGGATGATTTCGAGGGCAATTTTCACCACCGAAGTCTGCAAACTGCTAAGTTCTGACAACGGTGCAACGTAAACAGCAAATTGGCACCCTAGTGCGATGTCCCCGATGCTCTCGCGCAACGCATGCAGATGCGGCTTGCCGGACATCTGCACTCCACTCTTGTACTCATCAAGCCCGGGCTCCAGCCCTGCGTGCTTAAGCACTCGATCAATTTCGGATCCTGGGTCATCAGGCGAGTAGACAAAGCTCACGCAGATGAGATCGAGTTCAGAGTGGATGCTTTCGTCGACAAAGATCATTGCTCGCTCACCGTCGTAGATATGCCGGCGCAGACCGGTCGGTAGTAGGGGCGTTGCGGCTGCTTTTCACATTCTCTGCCAGATGACAAGCTCACGCGTACTCTTCAGAAGTGCGCTTAGGAGTGCCTGCCTTTCAAGCAACTTGGATCTTGGATACGGGCTTGCTTATGCCGTGAGCATGAATCGCACGACCTTGGCGAGCATGACTCGGTCAATGTCCGCGGCCACACCTGGGTGACGTATCGATCGTACAGACAGCCCATCCAGTAATGATGCAACCAAAGCGCAGCGGGACACCGATTCTGGCGTGCGCTCGCCGAGCAGGGTTTCAAAGGAACGGCGCACGTCTGTGTCGCTTTCAGCGATGAGCTTCGATATTTCGGGGTTGCGAACCGACTCGGCAAGAATCTCCATCGCCAATCCGGCATGCTCGCGATCCATATATCGCTCCGCAGTGCGCTCGGCTAAGTCCGAGATTGCGCTGACTACGTCAGAGTGCTCCGCGGCCCGCTCCACGTCGTGGACCAGCAGGGCAAGCTCGCTTTCTTCTTGAGCAACCAACGCCTCGACGATGTCTTCTTTGCGAGCGAAGTAGTGATAGATATGCCCAGAGCTCATCCCTGCCGCAGCGGAGATGCGAGACATGCTCGAGCGATGGAAGCCATCTCGGCGGAAGCACTCGGCAGCAGCGCTGACCACCTGGGCTTTGCGACGCTTGGCGGTGGGAGTTTCTGAGTTCTCTGACATTACGTCACCTTATTAGGTGTCTGTCTCAGGGCAGCCCGAAAGTATGACCGAGCGCCGCGGCGCGCCCATCCTTCCGTTCAGCTGTTGTTTATCTTTCCGTGAGATAGACTCTCCCGGTCAAAGTTAGGTCGGTCAACCTACCTAATTCGCTACGCCATCTCCCCCCCTCCGTTCAGACAGCAAAATGACCCTTTCAAGAGCACGCGTGGCCACTGCCGCCGCCGCGATGACTGTCCTTTCCTGCGCGTTAGTCGGCTGCAGTTCCAATGACGCTGGCGAGCAGGCAAGCCAGGCACCCGAAGTAGGTTTGTACACCGTTCGAACTGAATCGCTCGCCCTCTCCGACGAGCTTCCGGGCCGAACCGCCCCCTACTTGGTGGCAGAAGTCAGGCCTCAGATTGGCGGCATCCTTCAGAAGCGGTTCTTCGAAGAAGGCTCCTACGTTGAACAGGGTCAGCCGCTCTATCAGGTGGATGCCGCACCCTATCAAGCTGTCCTGAGCCGCGCTGAGGCGACCCTGTCCGCGGCTCGCCTGCGCTCGGAGCGGTACGACATGCTTGTGGAGAACCAAGCCATTAGCCGTCAGTCACGCGACGACGCCACCTCGCAATTCCAGGAGGCAAAGGCTGCGGCGCTTAGCGCCCGAATTGACATGGGCTATACCCGGATACTTGCTCCGATCTCGGGTCGCATTGGTCGGTCCTCGGTTACCCAAGGTGCGCTGGTATCGGCCAATCAGACGACTGAGCTGGCCACGATCCAGCAGTTGGACCCGATCTACGTAGACATCGTCCAGTCGTCCACTGCCGTGCTGAAGCTGAAAGCCGATGCGGCTGCCGGCGTGCTCCAGGTCAAAGAGGGAAACGGTGCGGAAGTGTCCCTCACTCTGGAAAATGGCGCAGAGTACCCGTACAAGGGCACCCTCAAGTTCTCTGAAGTAAGCGTTGATCAAGGTACCGGCTCCGTCACCTTGCGCGCAGTGTTTCCCAACAAAGACGGGACCTTGCTCCCGGGCATGTTTGTTCGGGCGAAGGTGCCTGCAGGCACCAACGAACGCGCAATGCTGGTGCCACAACGGACGGTGAGCCGCGATAACCAAGGGCGTCCATACGTACTGGCCGTGGACGATAAACAGGTCGTTCGACAGCACTCTGTCGTAGTGGATCGCGCAGTCGGCAATCGCTGGCTGATCAGCACCGGCATCCAGCCCGGTGATCGTCTGATCGAAGAAGGGATTCAGAAGGTCGCCATCGGTCAACAGGTCGTCGCAAAGGGCGATAAGAAGGCCGCTGAATCGTCCGGCTCTCCCGCGGCAACCCACTAAGAGAACACATGTCCAGGTACTTTATCGACCGCCCCATCTTCGCGTGGGTGTTGGCAATTGTTGTCATGGTGGTGGGAGCGCTGTCCGTCGTCAGCCTGCCGGTAAACCAGTATCCATCTATCGCGCCACCTACCATCGGCATCATTGCCGCTTACCCAGGCGCGTCAGCACAGACCGTTCAGGACACGGTGACGCAGGTCATCGAGCAGCAGATGTCTGGCCTGGACGGCCTGCGATACCTGAAATCTGAAAGCAATACTGACGGCACGGTCACCATCCTGGTGACCTTCGATCAGGGCATCAATCCCGACATTGCCCAGGTGCAGGTGCAGAACAAGCTGTCTCTGGCAACTCCGATGCTTCCCCAGGTCGTCCAGCAATTGGGACTGCGCGTGGTCAAGTACCAGGTCAACTTCATGGCCGTTGCTGCGCTTGTTTCCGAGGACGGGAGTCTGGACACGAACGCGCTGGGCGACATCGTCGTCTCTCAGCTGCAGGATCCGCTCAGCCGTACGCCTGGCGTGGGCGACTTCTTTGTCATGGCTGCGCAGAATTCGATGCGCATTTGGCTGGACCCGGCGAAGCTTAACAACTTCAAGCTGATGCCCAGCGACGTCATGCAAGCGGTTCGCGAACAGAACGTTCAGGTGTCATCAGGCCAGCTGGGCGGCCGGCCTACAGGCAATGGCGTGGACCTGAATGCAACTGTCCTGGGAAAGTCGCTCTTCCAAGACCCCAGCCAGTTCGAGAACATCCTGCTGAAGGTTAACGATGACGGCTCGCAGGTGCGAGTGCGCGATGTTGGCCAAGTCGAGCTTGGCTCTGAAAGCTACGCAATCAGCGGCCAGCACAATGGCAAGCCCAGCGCGGGTATCGCCCTGCGCCTTGTCAGCGGCGGCAACACCATCGACGCAGTTCGGGCTGTGCGAAAGACGCTGGATGACCTTAAGCCTACCCTTCCGGCAGGTGTTGAGATCGTCTATCCGTACGACGCGGCCCCTGTGGTCACGGAGTCCATCGGCGGCGTGGTGCATACGCTGCTGGAGGCGATCGTCCTAGTCTTCCTGATCATGTACCTGTTCCTGCAGAACTTCCGCGCAACGCTGATCCCCACCCTTGCAGTGCCGGTTGTGTTGCTGGGTACCTTTGGCGTGATGTCGGCGCTGGGTTTCACCATCAACACGCTTACGCTGTTCGGCCTTGTCTTGGCAATCGGCCTACTCGTGGACGACGCCATCGTCGTTGTGGAGAACGTCGAGCGCATCATGGTTGATGAGGGCTTGGACCCAGTAGAAGCCACCAAGAAATCTATGGATCAGATTTCTGGCGCGCTGGTTGGCATCGGCATGGTGCTCTCCGCTGTATTCGTTCCGATGGCCTTCTTCGGCGGCTCCATCGGTGTCATCTACCGACAGTTCTCCTTGACGATCGTTACGGCCATGGTGCTGTCAGTGATTGTGGCGCTGATCTTTACTCCCGCCCTTTGCGCGACACTGCTCAAGCCGATTCATGGCCACCATGAAAAGAAGGGCTTCTTTGGCTGGTTCAATCGGACCTTTGAGCGTAATGCCGGTAGGTACGAGCGCGGCGTGATGCATGTGACAACGCGCCGCCGCCGTTACGGTGTTGTGTTCTTGGCGATCGTACTTGGGCTGGTGGCGCTCTTCCCGCTGATGCCCAGCTCGTTCTTGCCGGACGAAGATCAGGGATCACTGACCGTCCAGCTGGAGCTCCCGGCAAACAGCTCCTCGGAGCGCACAGAAGCTGTGCTCAAGGAGGTTACCGATTACCTCCTGGTGGACGAGAAAGAGGTGGTCGACTCCGTCTTTGGTGCGAGCGGCTTTAGCTACAGCGGACGTGGCCAGAACTCCGGCCTTCTGTTTGTGAAGCTACGCCCGTGGAAGGAGCGAAAGGGAACGGTATTTGAGCTTCAGCAGCGTGCAAACGAGCGGTTTGCCACGATCACTGGTGCTCAGGTCATTGCATTTGCACCACCCGCAATCGTTGAGCTTGGCAACGCTACGGGCTTTGACTTCTTCCTCCAGGACATCAGCGGTGCCGGCCATGCTGGCCTGATGGACGCACGTGATCAGTTGCTGAAAGCTGCGTCCGAGTCGCCAGCGCTGACCATGGTCCGGGCAAACGGCAAGGTGGACGAGCCCCAGTACCAAGTCGACATTGATGATGAGAAAGCACGCGTTATGGGTGTTTCACTTTCTGACATCAACGCCACGATGACGGCAGCATGGGGTTCGTCCTACATCAATGACTTCATCGACAGAGGCCGCGTCAAACGCGTCTACATCCAAGGCATGGCCAACTCGCGAATTACGCCGGATGACTTTGCGAAGTGGTTTGTCCGCAATCGCGACGGTGAAATGGTGTCCTTCGCCACGTTCGCCACTGGTCGTTGGATCATGGGTTCCCCCAAGCTTGAGCGATACAACGGCGTTCCAGCGGTGGAAATTCTCGGTGAGCCGGCGCCTGGTTACAGCTCCGGCGATGCAATGAAAGCCGTGGAGGAAATTGCCAGCAAGCTTCCGCAGGGATATGGGATCTCGTGGACGGCGCTCTCCTACGAGGAGCGCGCTTCTGGCTCCCAAGCCCCCGCTCTCTATGCGCTATCCATCCTCGCCGTCTTCCTGTGCCTGGCAGCGCTGTATGAAAGCTGGACGGTCCCGTTCTCGGTGATCCTGGTAATTCCCATCGGCGTTATTGGTACGGTAATCGCCACACTGATGCGGGGCTTGGACAACGACGCATTCTTCCAGATTGGCCTGCTTACGACAGTCGGCCTTTGCGCGAAGAACGCGATCCTTATCGTTGAGTTTGCGAAGGATCTGCACGAGCGCAGCGGGAAGACGTTGATCCAAGCTGCAGTTGAAGCGTCCAGGCTTCGTTTGCGTCCAATCATCATGACGTCGCTGGCCTTCACTATGGGTGTAATCCCGCTGGCCATCTCCTCGGGTGCAAGCTCGGGAAGCAAGCATGCAATTGGTACCGGTGTGATCGGCGGCATGGTGACATCGACGTTGGTGGCCATCTTCTTCATTCCGCTGTTCTACGTCAGCGTTACTAGTTTCTTTACCAAGAAGAAGCAACGCCAGGCGGCGGCTCAATCAGAAGGCGAGGACGTAGAGGCTATCCACTAGTTCTGTTTCGGTGCCGGCCCCCGAGCCCGGCCGGCAAACGTCGCGGCGGCCCCTACCGCGCGACAGTCGTCTGCAATAGGCGACAGGTCCCGCATCAGTAGGACCGGTGCTGGGGATGACCGGAACCATCCCCAGCCATTTCCAATTTGAACAGTGCCCTGCTACTGCATCGCAACAGGGCTACGTGGGAAACCACGACTACAACAGAGTCAGAGACGTTGAACACATTGCCCAAGCATCTTGCTCTAGCCATCCTGGCAGCCCTTACTGCCTCATGCACCAGCTTGGCACCGCCGGTCCCTGGCATTGAGGTACCGGAGGCGTCGGCGCTCATCAACTTTGCAGGTAACGGTGAGAGCCGCGAGGGTGCACTTTCGATTGACACCCTGGTTCGCAGTGATCAGCTGCGTCGCCTGATTCGTGCAGGGGTGGTAAACAATCGCGACCTGCGTGCTGCCAGCCTCAACATGGTCAAAGTACGCGAGATGTACAGGATCCAAGGTGCTGAGCTGTACCCGCAACTGGACCTCTTCGCTCAAGGCAGCTCTGCGCGTGCACCGAGCTTTGGGACAGAAGCAAACAGCTTGACCCGGACCTATGGCGCGGGTGTCTCGATAGCCTCATGGGAGCTCGACCTATTTGGCCGCATTCGGAGTCTGAAGGACGCTGCACTCGAACGCTACCTCGCGAGCGACGCGACCCGTCGCTCTGTTGAACTGGCACTGATCTCGCAGATCGCCAGTAGCTATCTGCAGCTCGCGTCAGATCAGCAGCAACTTGCACTAGCGGACCAGACCTATACAAGCCGCGTCGCCGCGTATGAACTTCAGAAAGAGCTCGCAGCAGCAGGCATAAGCTCGTCCTTGGAGATCAATCGGGCTGCTGCGGAGCTGGAGGAGATCGGCGACAACCTCCTTCGGTGGAAAGCCGCAGCACAGCAGACCAGGAATGGGCTGCAACTTCTGGTGGGGACGAATCTGGATGCCAATCTTACCGCGGAGCCAATCGATCAGATTCTTGCGGACGATCTGCCGATCGGTCACTTGAGTTCAGCAGTGCTTGCCTCTCGGCCCGACGTGAAAGCCAGCGAACATGAGCTCTTGGCTTCCAATGCCGACATTGGTGCAGCACGCGCGGCATTCTTCCCCTCCATCAGTCTGACCGGGGCCTATGGGAGTCAGAGTGGGGAACTGAGCTCGCTATTTGAGTCTGGCAGCAAGTCCTGGAGCTTCATACCTCAGGTGACGCTGCCTATCTTCTCCGGGGGCCGGCTGAGGGCGTCACTTCGAGCGACCACGGCGAGCCGCGACATAGCTTTGGCTCACTACGAGGGCACGGTGCAGACAGCGTTCCGAGAGGTATCGGATGTGCTGGTTGACCGAAGTGTCCTCGGTGACCGTGTCGCCTCTCGCAAGCGCCAAGTGAAGGCGGCAAATGCATCCCTTGATGCGATGGGTGATCTGTATACGTCGGGAGTAGCCACTCAGATTGAGCTCCTCGACGCGCAGCGAACTCTATTTGCCGCGGAGAGCGCCCTAATCACGATCAGCCTGCAGCAGCGACTCAATGCGGTTGACTTGTACCGCGTACTGGGCGGCGGCCGGGACAACCCGATGTCGCCAACGGAAGGCCGTACCGAACTAACCAAGAGGTGATGCAATGATCGTACCGACTTTCAGGGATCTCGCGGTCTTCTTCGACCTTAGCGAGAAGGGGCTGAGCGTGCTGGCACAGGCCGCCAAACTGGCAGGTAAGCACGATGCACACCTTATCGGTGTGACCAGTGCACCGAAAAGCCAAGCCCACGCTGCTGACGGCTACAGCAAAGGTGCAGCGATGGCCGACGTGATCCTTGCTCGCAGAGCCTTTGAAGCAACCCACGCCGCACACGCTGGAAGGGCGATAGCTAAGGAGTCTGAGGCGCACACCGTGACGTCGGAACTTAGGTTCATTCCATACAGCGAGTCTCGAGAGGAGACGACGCTGCATACGCTGTACACGGACCTCGTTGTGGTTGGTCACCCCAAGGCATTTGGCGCGCCGATGACCTGGAACTCGGATCGTGTCGTCTCACTCAACTCGACCCCACTGCTCCTTCTTCCTAATCAGGCAGAGAACAGCAGTATTGGAAGTCGCGTACTTGTTGCGTGGAATGGTAGTCGAGCGGCTCGGCGATCTATTGCTGATGCTATGCCGATCCTTGCCCATGCCGACCAGGTGGAGCTGCTCATTGTTGATCCGGATTCGGCGAACTTCGCTTTGGAAGAAGAGCCTGGCTCCGACGTCGCCACCTATCTGGCTAGACACGGAGCGATCGTCGAGGTGAATCGCGTTAGTGCTGGTCGCTCGGCCGTTGTCGACGTAATCATGAATCGCGCGGTGACTGGCAACTTCGATCTGATTGTTCTTGGGGCATACAGCCGCTCGAGGATGTCGGAGATCCTCTTCGGGGGTACGACGCGTTCATTCCTTGAGACCGTTCCGCTTCCCCTGTTCCTCTCACATTAGTCCTAACGTCGCACCGTGGAGTTCGCCAGATGAATACACAGCGCGGGCCATATTGCGGCATTGGTGGAGATGGCGTTGGCTTGCTGAGCAAGCTCGATGTGAAAAGCCTTTCTCCAAAAGGAAGGGCAGTTCTGAAGAGCGCGCGCCAGTTGTTTGAAAGGCAAGGCTACGACGGCAGCCCCGTTCGCCAGATCGCTGCACACGCGGGATGTACCAAGGCGACGCTGTATGCAATCTTCGGGGACAAGCTCGGATTGTTCCACAGCGTGGTCGGTACCTTGGCCGCCAAGCTTCCTTCTCCAGCAAGCGTCATTGCCGGCTCTTCATGGCGAGTTGATATCCGGTTCTGTGCTATCGCCTGGCGGTTAGCCCGTCTTGAGCTTGGTCGTGATTTCCAGGCGATCAACAGACTGTTGGCGCTGCCAATGCAGCAAGCTGAGGTTGATCCATTCCCTATATGGCGCGAGATCTTTGATCCCTACCGGGCGGCTGTTGTAGTAGCCATTGCAGACGCAAAGAAGAGGGGGTACATGCGTGTGGATTGTCCGGAGCTGGCGGCGTCCCAGTTCATGTGCCTGGTCCGCGGAGGACTGAGCAGACGGCCAGGAAAGAAGGAGTTGGCCCCATGGATCGACTCAGAACTAAAGAAGCACATCGATTCGACCACCGCGTTCTTTCTAGCTGCCCACTCGGTTCGGGAAGGCCAGTGGGACCATCTTTTGTATCCGTGATCGCCATGAAACTGAATGTGTTGAAGCGCTCTGAATCCTACGAAGATCGTGCGCTGGAGCTGAGCTTCAAGGAAGGAGATCAACTCTCCATCCGACCAAGCTTCTTCGCTCCCGAGCGCCGCTACTGGCAATTCTATGATGATGTGCGCTACGTCAGAGTAGTAACCGAACACGAACTGGGTGCAGGCTTGGCGCCCTTTGAGCGAAAAATCATTCTATCAAGCGGGCACTTGCTTCTCGGGGTGGCGAAGGATGAGCAGAGATTTGACTGGTACGTGGCCAGCCCCGTCGAAGCGTACTCGCCTCATTTCATGTCCAAGCTCGTCGGTGACTTGCTTACGTCTAGCCGGAGGCCGTTCCTTGAGTATGGCGGCGATCTTTGGCGCCGCAGCGAGCAGCTCAAGACGGAGTGCCCGGCGAATCGCCGGTCGTTGATCGACCTCAAGATGGTTGAGGGAATTGAGACCTTCCTACGTGAGGTATCCGGGGACAGACCGGAGCTCATGTTCTTGATTGCCTCAAGCAGAGTCTTCGATTTCAGCTGTACTCGCTATGTCGGGTTCCAGATCCATATGCGTGAAATTCATACGTATCCATAAGACCAATAAGGGAGGTGCCTTTCATGTGCTTTCGATGCCGTGGTCTCAGTAGAAAGCCCGTTGAGTCTGAGTTCGAGTACGAGGTCTATCGAGGGGAGGTCGCCGGCGTCACGTGGAGCGACTTGGAGGCTGCCGAGCTCGCCGGGTGTCAAAGCCGCACGCACCCAAGCAGTGAAGAAGGCCCGCCGGACCACTCTCCCGCTCCATGACGCACCAGTAATCTCAGCAAGATAAACCCGGATCTGTCTGATCCAAGAAGTGAAATAGGTGAGCAAGTGTTGGGCAAGATGAATACGTTCAGTGAGTCTGAATCTCCGTGGGGAGCAGTGCTTCGCAAGGTTGTACTTCTGTTCTTGTTGGGTGTCTGCATGACACTCCCTATCCTGATGTTGAGATTGGACGTACAGATCTTTGCGAATGGTGTAGGCGAAGGGGGAGCAGTGGAGAACGCTCAGCTCCTCCTTCTTGGCATCAGCATTGCGTCCCTAACTGTGCTTGCGAAGGTGAACCAGCAGGACAAGAAATTTGCTCTGCTAGCGGCGGCATTCTTTGCTTGCATGTTCGTACGCGAATGCGATTTCTTTCTCAATGAGCTGGTTCCGCATCTGTGGCAGTACATCGTCGCTGTGCTCTCCATCTCAGCCTTAGCCTACGCTGCCAGTGACCCGCGAAGCACTGCGTTCGGCGGCCTTCGCTTCCTGCGGACAGATGGCGGTGCACTTGTGCTGCCCGGGCTTGCCGTCCTACTGATCTACTCCCGTCTTATGGGAATGCAGGACATCTGGATTGATCTTCTGCAGGATGGATACGTTAGATCGGTTAAGAATGCGATTGAGGAGACTACTGAGCTGCTCGGATACACTGTCATTGCGTTCTCCATCGCTTCTGGCGTGATCAGTCGCGTCACAACGACGGCTCGCGACAGGAAGACACGCCGTACGACAGATCCTGGGATGCCCTCCGTACGGAAGGAAGCAGCATGAACAGCCTTGAGCATCGAGCCCCGGGAGATTGCTCTTAGATCCTCTGCCGCCTCACCCGGGCTGCACGCTGTCGCTGAGCAGCCCTGTGGGGCGTAAGCCAGGTTCCCCGTTATACCGATCGCACGACTAAGCCGCGGCATGCGTTGAAAGCTGATTTGTGCCCCTGGTGCATCCCGGGAGCCTTAGGTCGCGAGAAGAACCAGCTATGGGCGGGGTCTTGCAGGCTTGGTGCAGTCCAACGGGTCAGCACATAGTCCAGAGTTCGGCCTCCGAGCCTTCTCCGCGCAGACTAAACACACGCTAGTGCTTGAGAGTCAAGAAGTTCGAAGTCATGCTCTCCAGATCGTTGAGAAGTCCGGAAACCCTACTGCGTCGGTCTTTCGTCGCAATCCCTAGCTCTCCGATCAGCGCGATCGTGTTCGCAATGCGCTTTTCCATCTGCTCGTGGGCAGCGATGCGCTCCTCCTGCGAATTATTCATGAGATTGAGCAAAGACTGACGCTCCTGAACCAGCGTGGCGTGTGCTTCATTCAGCAGGACCTGTTGGCGATGATAGTCAGTGAGGTTCTCCACCAGCAGCTCTGAAGTCCGCCTAACATTCTTGTTGAATAGAAAGCCCGCTTCCCTGGCCAGATCGGGGAGCGTCAAGAAGTCCTCTGCTTTGACCTGACCTGCCCTGACTGTATTTACCCTGCGTCTCAGCTCCTTCACAAGAGCGAATCGTCTGTCGAAGAGGTCCGCCTTCAGCTTGTTTCGAGCGGTAAGCCATTGTCGCAGGGCAATGACGCCTACGGCCGCAGCGACCAAGATCTGCCCGACTGCCGTAAAGAGTTTGATTTGCAGGTCAGGGCTATTCGCAACAGCTTCAATTGTCATGCCAACTCCTTGGTTGGCGACAATTATCCATGTTTGCTAGTGTCCTCAGACGGTAGTTTTCAGCCTTTCATCAAGAAGTTCATTGGGGGAGTGAATGCTGGAGAACATAGTCGTCGGCCTGTTGACGGGACTGATTACCGGCGTGCTGTCGGGGTACTACTCTGGTCTCGTCGTTACCCGCACCGCCAGGTTCAACTCACTGCTACGGGACGCGGAGCGCGCCCTCAAGCAGGTTGAGTACATGCAAGAAGCCGATGGCGTCGTGATACGTGGCTTTGATCGCAAGGCGATGGACCGTGCGGCAGACGATCTGGCAGCTGATCGGCAGGTTGCGGCGTCGATCGATATCCGCGCACAGCTCCACTGTGTGATCGATGAGATTGAACGGGCCAAATGTGAATTACAGCTAATCGCACTACATTACAGCTAATTTCGCTAATGAACTCCGCACCTAGGACGCTCTAAGGTTTGGCGCCCCGACACTGCTGCAAGCAGTTCGCCGCCAATCAATCCCGTCGGGTGAAATTCCGCGTCGTGGCGCTTTCCCGATGGAAGCGAATGGAAGATAGTCATCACTCACCCATATGGAGCTGGAGTGACATGGCGACCTTGTGGATTACGTTCCGCCTCGCTGACGAGGTAGTTTATGGACGCGATTACGCCACTCGGTACAAGGCGCTAATTGATGCGCTTACCATCCATCGAGGCACCGGCTGGTGGTATGAGCCTACGTCCTTCTGGTTGATGGACAGCTCATCAACTAGGACACAACTGGCAGCAGCTGCGAAGGCAGCAGTCGCACCGAGCAAAGACTTGGTGGTGGTAGGCAGCCTCGGCTACCCCGGGGTCTCGGTCATCGGCAAGTCAGATGCATCGCCTCGGATCGCCATTGGCAGAATGCCGAGGGCTACGCTTTTGTGCCAGCGACTGGAATGGTCACGCGATCCAGCTTCATCGGTATCGACTACACCCTCGACCATGTCGGCAACCGCTTCGACGCGACGTTGAGACAACCAATCGGCGTGTTCGACAACACGCTTACTGCAGGCTTCGATGTCAACCGGCTCAAATATGACAAGACGCGGGGCGACAGTGCCACTGCCCAGGCACTGAATCCCTATGACTTTCTTCCTGGAAATTTTCCGACGACCGTGACCGTCGGCGAATTGTTCACTACTCGAACCGATACACAATCGATCTTTGCTGAGGATCAATTCAAGATATCGCCAAAACTTTCGCTCATTGGTGGTCTCAGATGGGATCGGATGTCCTATATCAAGCAGGACTCAAAGGGCGTGGCTGCCGACGTAGAGAAGGTTTTCACCCATACATCTGGCCGTTTGGGTGCCGTGTATGCATTGTCACCTGCAGCGTCCCTGTACGCCCAGTATTCAACCGCTGTTGATCCACTCGCCGGGATCGTCAATACCACGGCGCAACAGAGCCAACTCGACCTATCGACGGGGCAACAGGCCGAGATGGGCTGGAAGCAACTTTTCGACCAGGGAAAAGGCGAGTTCACCTTGGCCGCCTATTGGATTCGCAAGAAGAAGCTACTCTCCCGCGACGCGCTCAATCCCGACTTGTATCAGCAGGTCGGAGCACAGTCTTCGCGCGGCATCGAGGCATCATTCAGCTATACACCGACATCCGCTTTGCGCGTGGACATCAATGGCGCAGTGCTTGACGCCCACTTTGATGAGTTCAGGGAAGTGGCGGCAGGTCAGGTAGTGTCTCGGGCAGGGTTGACACCCCCTGGTGTTCCGGAAAGGATGGCCAATGCTTGGGTCACATGGTCATTCTGGCCGCGGTGGGAAGCGGGTTTGGGTGTCCGTTATGTCGGACCACGTCAGGTCGACAATGCGAATGCCAGCCGCGTTGGATCGTTCACCGTGGCAGACGCGAGCTTGCGCTGGGCCGTACGAGCGGGAACGACTTTGTCGCTTCATGCCTACAACCTGACTGACCGGGTCTACGCCCAGACTCTTTACAACTCCAACAACCAGTGGATCCTCGGGCGTCCCCGTTCGATCGAAGTATCGGCGCTCATATGGTTCTGAGCCCGGTCTCAACGAAGAACATCTGGCAGAGTTTCTGGCCTCCTGTGCGGCGTGCGCTCTATCTGCTGCATCGCTGGTTAGGGATAGCGGGGTGCGTCCTGTTTGTGATGTGGTTCATCTCGGGGCTGGTAATGCTGCATGTGCGATTCCCCTCGCTCACGCCCCAGGAGAGGCTGCAGGGCCTAAAGACCCTCAGCCTTGAGGAAATCACGGTCGCCCCCGCGGATGCACTTCGACTGCTCGGACTGTCCCATCCGCGCACTGTAGTGCTGGAGCGCCAAGGGGCGGACGGGATGGTCTGGCGCATCGTCGATCAGCAAGGTGATCACCACGCAGTATCTGCTTCCGGTGCTAAGCCGGCGCAGAGCGCTGTGTCCCCCGTCCAAGCCACGGCCATTGCCGCCGCGTTTGGTGGGACCGAAGCCCGATTCGTGGAAACGCGCGAACGAGATCAGTGGACCATGCCTAATGCAAGTGCATTCGAGCAAGCACGTCCGTTGCATCGATTGGCCTTGGATGATGCAGCTGGAACCGAACTGTACGTGTCCGCGAAGACGGGGGAAGTCATGCGTGATACGACAGCTCATGAAAGGCTTTGGACGACGTTCGGCACATTGCTGCACTATTACACCTATGCACCCATTCGCCAGCACGCCGGATTTTGGCGTCAGTTGGTTCTGTGGACTTCCGGGTTGGCGATGTTCTCGGCCGCGACCGGCATCATCATCGGTACCCTCCGGGTACGACTACGCAGGCGTTATAGGGGAACGAGCATCACCCCATATCGCGGCTGGATGGCCTGGCATCATCTTGCAGGTCTGTTGGGAGGTATCTTCATTCTGACTTGGGTTTTCAGCGGCTGGTTTTCGATGTCGCCCAACCAGTGGCTATCACGACCCGGCACTGAGCGCCTCAAGGAGCACTTTGCAGGGGCAGGTCCGATCTTCACCCACAGCGTTGATAGCCTGCACCGTTTGCCGCTACCAGAGGACGGCAGTATCAAGGCCGTCGAAGCGGCCTGGTTCGACCGTCGTCCCACGTATACGATAGTCGACGCACGAGGGAGGCGCCAAACCTTCGATGCGGTGAGCGCAATGCCTATCAGGATAACGACTGAGTCGGTGCAGCGCGCTGCACATGACAGCTCTCCCGGCGTGGCTCTGGACGGGCTTGGCCTGCTGTCAGCCCCGGATCGCTATTGGTACGGTCGCCATGTCCCACCTGTTCTTCCTGTATGGCGGATCAAGCTGTCCGACTCAGCACGCACCTGGCTTCACGTGGACGCGGTTTCTGGACAGGTGCTTGATATCAGCACGTCTAAGAGCCGCCTTCGGCGTTGGCTCTTCCATGGCCTCCACAGCCTCGACTTTTTTCCTTCTCTGATCAACACAGCTCCTTGGTACGCCGCTATATGGATACTCTCCCTACTTGGGTTGTGCGTGTCTGTGTCAGGTGTGGTGCTGGGGGTTCGTCGACTTAGAGGTCCTACGCGACACCGAAGTCCATCTTCTGCTACCGCAAAGCATCGGTATCAATGACTGCGATCCCCGCCGCTCCTCACGGGAAGTAAGCGTTCATCGATATGTGCACGGCCTTCGGCTTCCTACGATGCAGAATGTTCAGCGCACCGATCCACGTAAGTAGGACGAGGCATATTCGCGGAAGTTCCTACGAGCTGGGTATTTGCTCGCCACGTAGAAAATCTAGCGTTTACGGATCAGCTGCTCCATCGCCGACCATTCTCCTTCAACAGCGCAGCGCACTCCGAGGGGTACAGTCGCTGAAAGTCGATGTGGGCCGCGTTGAAAATGTGCAGAGCGGCCTCACTCAAGTTGTTCACGCGATCCTGCCTGCACTTGTTCGTCTTTGCTCGCTGCCCGGCCCTCTCCCGATGGTGGGTCGAATGCTTCCCATCGACAGGACTTATCGAAGGTTAGGGCATACGTTTTCCGCTAACCTCTGTACGGCCTGAACCCGGTCATGTGGTGGCACCGGCGTTCCTGGACTCAGTTGCATCGCGTTGATCCTGGTCTCAACGCTGGTTGGCACAGTGCTTCCCGTTAGCGGAAGAGTGATGTCGATCGTCCGTTAGATCTATAACCTGATCGCCCGCTGTTACTACTCCCCGCCTATGTGTGATGGCAAGCACCGTGACCTCCCTTGCTAGTTCGCGGATATGCGCAATGATCTCGCGTTCTGTAGCCTCATCCAGCGCCGAACTTGCTTCATCTAAGAAGAGAATCGAGGGTTGTCCATAGAGGGCCCGTGCAATTGCGATTCGCTGCCTTTCACCACCGGAGAGTTTCAAGCCGCGCTCACCTACCGTGGTATCCAATCCCTGGGGTAGAGAGTCGATGAATGCAGTCAGGGAAGCTTTTCGAGTAGCGTCGCTCAGTCGGGTTTCGTCGCGTTGGCGCCCGAGCAAGATGTTGTCGGCAAGGCTCTCATTGAGCAGGATGACATCCTGGGGAACGACGGCCACGGCGGAGTGCCATGCGGCACGGTCGATCTGGGCCAGGTCGGTGCCATCTATTAAAATGCAACCATGCTGTGGTTCGATCGACTTCAGTGCTAGCTTGAACAGCGTCGACTTCCCTGCCCCGGTCTCCCCCATCAGGAAGTTGACGCCGCCGCGCTCGGCGTGGAAAGACGCATTGCTGACCCCGCGGCCATTGGAGTAGCGATGGCTGACATGCTGGAACTCAATCCGGCCGCATTCTCCGTGGAATCGGCTGGCATTGGGTACTTGCTGCTCTTCGGGAGCCGCCCAAAGCGCCGACAGCGGCGTCAGCAGGGCCCACGATCGGGCGACGTCATCGATCGAGCGCGCGATCATTTCAAACGGCATGTTGAGCTGCAATAGGAGCAGGTTAAAGAGGACGATATCGCCAACACTTAGGTCACCACTCTGGTAGCGCGGGAGCAACAGTGCGAAGGTGACGAGGAACTCGACCGCCAAGCCAACGCCTAGCAGCGCGATGAAGCCGATCCGCTGCAGCACGTAGGCACGCCAACTGTCGCGCACCTCTTGGGCCTTAAGTTCAAAGCGCTGAATCATCCACGCGCTGCCGCCGAACTGCCGCAACGTCTCCATCGCATTCATCGCGTTGCCGACGAATCGCGCATTCTGCTGGCCCGCCTCGACCGCCGCATCACGATGGGTTCGCGCACGGCGGGTGGCGATGGCCGATAGCGTGATGGCGATAGAACCGTAGCCCAAGACGATGGCCACTATTTGCAAGTTGATCAGTGCGCCCAGCGTCAGCAGGGTCAGCAGGATCTGCAGTGCGCTGGGAATGAACACCACTAGTCCGAGCTGCACGACTATCTTCAGTGCGTTGCGCCCCTTCTCACCAGCCAGCTGCAGTTCGGCTGCGTTGTAATCCAGGAAGAAGCCATGGGTCTTCTTCAGCAAGCGCGTGAAGTAGCGGGTGCTGGTGATGAAACCTAGGTTCTCACCGCTCAGGAACGACAGGTACTGAACGGTGTTCTGCAAGATGCTGGAGACACCGAGTATCACCGCGTAGAGCAAGAACCATGCCACCAGTTCAAGGAGGCCCTCCGCGCTGATGCGGTCAATCAGGCGCGAGAACAAATACGGCGCCGCCACTGTGCCCAGGCTGGAAAGCAAGACGATGGCGGCGATCAACAGCAGCAGCCTACGATCCGCCTTCCAGTAAGCGGCGAGGATCTCGGCGAGCGGCGCAGGTAGTGCGAACGTTCTCATAAGTTTTGGTCCGGCATCGGTGCTGCGGCTTCTACGAGAGGGTGCGGCGACCCTTACCTCCGGCACAGCAAGAGGTCGTCGCGCAACCTGAATGTTATGATATAACACGCCAATTGAAGGCGCGATGGTTCGTGCCGCTGACCAACATCCGATGAAATCCATGGAGCAGGGCTTGAACAACGCATCCACCGCTAGGCCGGCAGCACTGATTGTCGCCAGCCTGGCTGCCGCACTGCAGCTCAACGTTCCTGCAATGGCGCAGGATGCCAATGCTTCCAGCAGCCCCGCTCAGGGCGATCGGCGATCCGATACCGCCACGCTGGACAAGGTGATGGTCATTGGCAGCAACATCCGAGATACCTTCGGCGGCGGCGCCTCCCCGGTCATCGTGATTGACCGGGAGGCCATCGATCAAACCGGGGTTGCCTCGTTGCAGCAGCTCTTCGAGAAACTTCCACAGAACTTCGGTGGCGGTGCCAACGGCGCCAATGTCGGCAACCTCGGCGTCGACCGCGATACCGGCAACAACTTTGGCCAGGGCACTGCCATCAATCTGCGGGGCCTTGGAACGGGAACCACGCTTACGCTGATCAACGGCCACCGCGTGACCTCATCGAACCGGTATCAGTACGTCGACATCTCGCTAATTCCCCTGAGTGCCATCGAGCGCGTGGAAATCCTCACTGATGGCGCCTCTGCTATCTACGGCACCGACGCCGTCGGCGGAGTGGTCAATATCGTCCTGCGCCGAGATTTCGCCGGCTACGAGACCTCGCTGCGCTATGGAAGCGTCACCCGCGGCAACATGGATGAATACCAAGCGTCACAGTCGGCCGGGTGGTCCTGGCAGGGCGGCCACCTGATGGCCAGTTACGAGTTTCTAAAGCAGGCCAACCTCGCTGCTGTCGACAAGGACTTTTCCCGGAACGTTACAGTCAAACCATACGACATCTATCCCGGTTCGAAGCGGCACAGCTTGTATCTGGACGGAGTGCAGGAACTCAGCGATGTGCTGACACTCAACTTGACGGGCTCCTTTGCCAAGCGCGAAATGGACACCACGATTTCCGGGACCGGGGACGAGACCCGCCTGTTCCCACATACGCGCCAGTTCGATGTGTTCGCCGGCCTTACCCTCGAGCTTCCGCGACAATGGCAGGCCCGCCTCAATTCCGGATTCGGCAGGAGCGACGTCTCTTATCAGAGAACCACCATTTCTGGCAGCTCGGTCAGCACCGCGCCGTCGACTGATACGAATTCCGAATCACGCTATCTGGAAGTGATCGCCGATGGCGAGCTCTTCAATCTTCCGGCCGGCGGCGTACGCGCGGCGCTCGGGGCGGCCTACCACCGCGATGGGTACGAGCTGCTCGACCACCGCGGCCTTGAGAAGCCGCTGGATCTGCAGCGCACGATCCGCTCCGCCTTTGCTGAGCTCAATGTTCCGCTGCTCGCAGACACGCCTGGCGTTCGTCGCCTGTCACTGACTGCGGCCGCACGCTACGACGACTACAGCGATTTCGGCTCCACCCTCAATCCCAAGCTGGGCCTGCTGTGGGAAGCGACGGAAGGACTTTCATTCCGCACCAGCTACGGCCGCTCCTATCGTGCGCCGGTCTACCAGGACATGCAGCCGAACAACACCGTGGTGGTGGCCAAGGTGCCCAACCCGAGCGCGGCCAGCGGAAGCACGGTACTGATGATGCTCTCCAACGGCAACCCGGATCTGGGGCCTGAACGTGCCAAGACCTGGACCGGAGGCTTCTCATTCGCGCCCCCGTCGCTGCCAGGCTTCAAGGTTGACGCGAACTACTATCACATCGAGTATGCCGACCGGATCGGCAGCGGCTTCGGTGGCAGCTTCCCGTCGCTATTCCTGCAGTCCACTGCGCCGTATGCGGACCTGCTGACCGTCAACCCGACGCCGCGGCAGATTCAGCAGGCGCGCCAGCTCGGCGCCTCCGGCTTGGGCCTGTTCGTATCGCGGGTAGGCCCCTATGCCCTAGCACCAGGTACCGATGAAACCAGCAGCGAGGTCATCCTCGACAATCGCTTCCGCAACAACGCGTTCACTTCCCAACGCGGCGTAGATTTCAATGCCTCCTACGACTTCGACGCCGGCCAGACGCGCTTTGCGTTGAACCTTGCCGGCCAGTACATCATCGATTCCAAGCGCCGCGTGACCGCCACCTCGCCCGAGGTCGACGCGGTGAATACGGTGTACTTCCCGGTCGACCTGAAGGTGCGCGGTGGCCTCGCCATGAGCCACCGGCAGGTCGCCGGCGGGCTGTTCGTGAACTACGTGGACAGCTATCGCGATCCCGCCAACCGGGCCGATCCCCACGTCAGCTCGTGGACAACGGTCGACCTCAATCTCAAGTATGACTTCAGCGACTCTGCCGGCACCGGACAGGGCACCTCGTTGGCCTTAAACGTGCAGAACCTGCTCGACAGGAACCCGCCCTTCATCGTCAACAGCATCAACACCGGTTTCGATCCGACCAATGCAATGGCGCTTGGCCGCTTCCTGTCCATGACGTTGACCCATCGCTGGTAGGGCCCCGCCATGAGTGATGCACACCCCAACCTCGCCAAATCCGCATCGGCCCTGAACCAGACGTTGACGGTTGCAGCGACGCAGCTAAAGCTGATGTGGCGCGAGCGGCGCCTGTTGTGGCTCGCGCTGACCCTGCTACTGCTTGCCGGAGCGTCGGTTACCACGGGCGCAGCACGGCTGGCCCAGCAGACCCAGGAGCGCCAGATCGTGGCGGAGCAGGAGGCGCGGCTATGGGACAGTCAGGGCACCATCGATCCGCATGCCGCCGCGCACGTCGGCCGCGCCGTCCCCGCGCCGGTGCGGCCGCTGGCGGCGCTCGATCCAGGCATCACGGATTTCGTCGGCACGTCGGTGTTCATTGAAGGCCATGCGCAGAACCCGGCGCGGCATCGCCCCATCGATGCCGGCACCGCGCTCAGCCGTTTCAACAGCTTCTCCGCAGCATGGGCGCTGCAGGTTGTGGCCCCCCTTCTCATTATCCTTGCAGGATTTGCCAGCCTTTCCGGCGATGTCGCCCGCGAGACGCTCCGCCAGGAGCTCGGCAGTGGTGCATCGGCCCACGTGCTGATTGGCGGCCGGCTGATCGCACTGGTCACGGCGTCGCTGCTACTGCTCATCGCCCTGCTGGCGGTCAGCCTTCCAGCCATGACCGAACACGACCTCGGCACGGCCGACATCATGGCGCTTGTTGCGATTGTCGCGGTGTATGCGCTCTACCTGCTAGTGTTCTGCGCCATCACCATCGGCGTCTCGGCGCGCTTTAGCACGGCCCGTACGTCGCTGGTGGTGCTGCTCGGCTTCTGGGCGATGGCGACCCTGCTTGCGCCCCGGGTCGCCCCCGCGCTGGCCGAATCGTTGGATCCCACGCCTACTGCACCCGCGTTCCGGACGGCGGTCATCGAGGACGCAAAGAACGGTGCCAATGGACACGACCCGGCGGACAAGCGGCTGGATGCATTGAGAGCGGAGATGCTGTCACGCTACCACGTAAAGGACGTGGACGATCTTCCGGTCAGTTTCCGCGGTGTCGCGCTGGAGTTCGGCGAGGCGAATTCCACCGATACCTACAACCGCCATTTCGAACGCATCTATACCACTTACCAGCGGCAGGCGGTTACGCAACGCGCCTTCGCGGCGCTGTCTCCAACTCTCGCGCTGCAAGCCGCGTCAAGGGCCTTGGCGCGTACCGATTTCCCGGCACATCTGGCCTTTCTGCGCGGAGTTGAAGACTATCGGTACCGGCTGATTCAAACACTCAACCTAGAAGTGAAACAGCACAAGACCGCGAGCGGCAGCAAGCATTTGGCTGATATCGCCACCCTTACCCGCTCCGTAGCGTACAGCCCACAGCAGCCGCCGCTAGGCCACATCGTCGCGGCCCAGTCAGTGAATTTCGCCATTCTTCTGGTCTGGATGCTGCTGGCCCTAGGGCTGGTGTTCACCTCGGCGCGGCATCTCGGGAGTGCTCCATGAGCAGCCGGTCAATCGCAGGGCATGAGATCCGTCGCCTGCTGCGTGATCGGGCGTTACTGGTGCTGCTTGGCCTTATGGTGGCGCTGGCAGCCTACGCTGCATGGAATGGCAGCGCGTGGGTCGGACAGCGCGAGGCGGCCATCGGCCTGCTTAAAGCGGAAGAACAGGATACCAAGGACCGCAGCCGAGGGTTCGTTGGCAAGGCGCCCTCGGTACTGCCCCGCGTCCAGCCGGTGCTCCCTCCCGGCCCGATGGCGGCGCTGTCGGTAGGACAGGCGGAAGCCTACCCCTACACCGCCGACGTGGTCGCACTCGGGGACCGTAGCCAGCTGCTCAGGCGAGTGTGGTCCGACGTCGGGAATCCCGCCGTGCAGGCCGCCGGCCGATTTGATCTGGCCTTCGTCATTGTGTTCCTGCTGCCCTTGGTAATTCTGGCGGCGACCTTCGACCTCTGGTCGCGTGAACGCGAGCGCGGCATCACAGCATTGCTGCTGTCACAGCCAATCGAGGCAGGACGGCTGATCGCGGTTAAGGCATCGGCTCGCGCCGCGATCGTGCTTCTGCCCGCACTGGCCATCATCATCGGCGTTGCAGCGTGCTCGGGAGCAACGAGCCCTACCGGTCTGGCCGTGCTTGCCCTTATCGTATTCGCCTACGGCAGCTTCTGGATAGCGGTGGCGGTGCTTATCGGTTGCTTCGCCCGGCGCACCACCGAGGCCGCCATCGCCGCAGGCGCACTGTGGCTCCTGATCGTTGTCATGGCCCCGTCGCTGGTCCTGGCAGCGGTAGATCTGATGGTTCCATCGCCCTCACAGATGGAGCTGGCAACCGCACTGAAGGCACAGCTAGCCGACACTGCCCGCCAGCAGAAGCTGCGCCACGCGGCAGAACCCCCCGCTATGCGTTCGCCAGCACCGCGCATTGCGGATGCCGTACGGGTGGCTTATGCCGATCTTGTTCAGGCCGATCAGGCCATCACACCCTTGCTCGCGGCGTACGCGGAGGCTGAAGACGCACGGCGCCAGGTGCTCGACCGAGCGCGCCTGCTGCTGCCGTCGGTGGCGGTGCAGGATGCACTGGACCGCCTCGCCGGATCCGACGCCGACCGAGCCCTGGCGTTCCAGCAGCAGGTCCTCGAGTACTGGCAGGCGCGTCGGCAGCTGCAGAAGGACTATCTGGACCGTGACGAGCCGCAGACTCTGGCCGAGTACAACGCCCTGCCCCGTTTTGAATTCCAGGATACGGACGGGCTCCCGCAACGCGGCGTGCTGATCGATCTGGCCGCGTTGGCCGCCGCCACCCTGCTTCTGCTGATCGCGGCTTGGTCGATGCGGCGTCGGCTGGCCACTCCCTGAGGTACATCACACATGCTGACTGCAACTCATCTTGTAAAGGAACACGGTACCCATAGGGCGCTGGATGATGTGAGCTTCACAGTGCGCCCCGGCGAGATCTTCTGTCTGCTGGGTGCCAACGGGGCTGGCAAGTCGACCACGATCAAGCTGTTTCTGGGCTTCCTCGAGCCTACCGCTGGATCCGCCGAGGTTGACGGACTCAGTCCGTGGCAGCGGCCACAGGAGGTGCGGCGGCGTCTGTTGTACATCCCGGAGAACGTCGCCCTGTATGACGAACTGACCGGCTATGAAAACCTAGACTACTTCGCGCGTTTGGCTGCGGTGAAACAGCGCTCGCCCGCACGACTGAAGGACGCGCTGAGGTCCGCGGGATTGGCACCCGAAGCATTCGGGCGACGCGTCGGCCTTTACTCCAAGGGTATGCGTCAGAAGGTGGGCATCGCGCTGGCCATCGTCAAGGAGGCCGGGGCGTTGCTCCTTGATGAGCCGACGTCCGGCCTGGACCCGACTGCGTCCGCCGAGTTCCACGAGTTGATCGTGCGCCAGCGCGACCGCGGCATCGCGATCCTGATGGCCACCCATGATCTGTTCCGTGCCCGCGAAGTGGCGACGACCATCGGACTGATGCAGGCAGGCAGGCTGCGCAGGACGCTGGATGCCAGCACGATCACCGCCAATGATCTTGAGAGCCTCTACCTTGAGGAAATGAGCCGGAGCAGCTAGGCCATGCCGACCAAAGGCACGCCGGTTCGGCCCATCCAACGCCTTAGCCAGGCTTCGATGTTGACCTGGGGACCGAAGATGCCCAGCACCTGGGATGAGTGATCCGGGCTGACCCTGCGGATGCCCGCCTCGGCCGATGCGCTGTCGATGTAACCGCGCCGCGCCAGCAGGCCGTCCACCAGCAGGTCCCTGATGAACTGCTGATGCCGCTGGGTGACGGCCACCGAGTGATCGTCCAGGTAGCACTTCACCTTGCGCGAGAGGAGGGCCTGCGGTAGCAGGCCGTGCAGTGCACGACGCGCGATCGTCCTATCCTCTGCGCCGGCCATCAGCAAGTGCAGCGGCAGACGGGCAAAGAGTTCTACTACAGGCTGCGCGCTGAGCGGTGACACCCCGTGCCAGCGCCCTGCGCCCTCGAAGGGATCAAGCACGCTGGTCGGGAAGATCATGCGTCCGATGTGAGCCAGCTTGTGCGGGGAGAGCCTGTGCCCGTGCGCACGTGCATGCCGCAACCAGGCAGGCGGCATGCCATCCTGTTCAGAAGCATCCACCTTCACCCATTCGCACGGGTTGCCCCAGCGGCCATTGATGCTGCTTGGCCTCTTCAGCACGCCATGGACGAAGGCCTCCTTGAACACCCCGTACAGCGAATCGCCCGACTGCGCAGTTTCGAACGCAACACGGAAGAAGTCACGGTCGATCCCACGGCGCCACGCATAATCGATGGCGGCGGCATTGCCCTTGAAGCGCAGGAAGACCGCATCGCCGCCCCCGCCCGTGAACTGCACCGTATCTGCGTCGAAATTCACGTCGCGCCGATGCAGCAGATAGCCCGAACAATGTGCAGGACGGGCGGTTCGTGGGAAGTCCATGATCTCTTCCAACGAGCAGTGCGGCTGCCGCTGATACTCGACGAACTCGCAGCTTCTTCCTGAGGATTCACGGGCACCGGCAACTGCCATGCGCGCGAACATGCGCTCATCGGCGCCAATACCGGCATCGTAGTGATGGACGCACTTCACCTCCGGTGTAGACGGCGCATGCAGCAGGCCTGCGAGGACAATGGAGGAGTCCAACCCGCCGGACAGCTGAAGCTGGATGCAGCGATGCTGGCTCGCCAGCGCGCCGATGCAGCCCAGCAACGTTGCACGTGCGAGCTGCACGGCTTCCTCCAGATCTTCGATGGGCGCTTCGCTGGCCTGCCGCACCACGTCCCATTGATAGTGCCGGCCGACCGGCTGGCCATCGCGGATCGTCACCGCCTCGCCCGCCTCCAGGGCGACGATCTCCTCAAATCCTGTCTGAAGGCCGTCACGGAACGGGAACAGCAGCGAATAGGACAAGAACGACCAGTCAACGTTGAAGTCACGCAATCCCAGCAGCAGGCAGTCTTCCATGTTCGAAAAGACCACCGTCAGCTGATCGACTGTGGTCATGTAGCACGGAATCTCCGCCGTCGGGTCGCGCAGCACGAACCAGCTCGCGGTATCCGGCTGGTACCCCAAGGCAACGTAGCGCCCCCAGCACTGCTCCACCAGGCTCCTGCCCTGCGTACTGCAAGCGGTCAGCGCCGCGGCAGCATCGGGAACTGTCTGTGCTGGAACGGTATCGGCGCCGAAAACCTTGTGGAACAGCTTGCCGAGTACCACCAGCGGGCCAGACCGGCTGTACTCGAAGTAGCCAGGGTTGTCAGTCTGGGCATAGATGGCACCGCCGCTGCCCTTCATTACGCAGGAAATCCCGGGGCGCCCCGCTTCAATTCTTTCCATAGTCTGCAGGGCCTGCGCATGGGCAGATTCGGAATGATCGTTCCAGAGCACAGCGATATATCGGTACATGGATCAGGCCGGCTACAGCACCAGGATTGGCGTCATCCGGCGCAGGTTGAAGGGAATGTCGGTCAGAACTAGGTCGCCGTGCTGCAACCAGCAATGCGCTGCGAACGGCTGGGTGCGCACCGCAAACACCCATGCGGGAACGATGCCGTACAGCGATAGG
Source organism: Stenotrophomonas sp. S41 (assembly GCF_016624625.1). Taxonomy (NCBI): domain Bacteria; kingdom Pseudomonadati; phylum Pseudomonadota; class Gammaproteobacteria; order Lysobacterales; family Lysobacteraceae; genus Stenotrophomonas; species Stenotrophomonas sp. S41. Next base: position 57,686 of record NZ_JACVTV010000001.1, read on the forward strand.
AACTCGCGCATGGCCAGGCAATAGAGGAAGCACTCATCGGTCTTCTTAAAGGCGATCGGTCGCAACCAATCAAACATCCGAACTAAGAGGGCCAACTGCTGTAGGTCCACCTTGCCAGACATGGATGCCTGACCGCGCCTACGCGCTGCCGAGACCGTGTGGCTGAAAGGCAGCAACATCCTGCTACAAGCTGCGCGCGCGACCGAAACCAAGAAGCGCCACAAGTCGCGGGCCGTGATCGGTGGGCATCCTCGGGACTCGCCATCACGCACCCAGTGCAGGGGCAACGCAATCGTGGCGCAGGCTGCGGACTTTCCAAGCCTCGGGTCTTGGGTAATGAGGCGCCGATCAAGCAGAGACTGAAGCATCCTCGGCCTTGGTGCTCCACAGGAGGCTAGTGGCCAGTCCAGCACCAGCCCACCCAATTCTGCCGCCCTGCCTCTATCAACGGAGAGATAGCTGCCGGCGGCCTGGTCAAGAAAGACCATTGCGTCGCCGGTGACACAAATGTGTGCGTGCTTCGAGAGGAAGTATGGTCCTTCGGACGGGTCCATCGCGAAAGTTATCTCATGCGGCTGCAGGCGTCAGAGCGGTGCATGCAGGGGGCATGCACCGCAAGTTATGCGTAGCGCAATGGATTACGGCGAAGTCGTCGGGAAGACGCCATCCCACAACGTACCGTGGTTGTGCGCCTTCGTTTCGGAAACCACCGAACCCAGCTCGATCAACTCATCATGATCTCGGTGATTCTGCTCTCCACCCACTCCACCCACTCCAACCAGCTCAGTCAGTTCGTTCATGAACATCTCCTCTGTCTAGTGGATGCACCCTCAGGATTTGAAGGATGCATAACGGCCGAGACAGCCTCCCCTGCATGTTTTCAGGGCGATTGCCGCCAAGGCAATCGAATGTTACGATATAACATATTATTTTGGCGTGACGGCCAACTTCAATTGTCGCCACTGCAATGATTCCCACGAGAGAGCGAGATGGATGCTCACCGAGATCAATGACGATAGCCTCGATCCGACCCTTTTGCTGAAGGGCCTTTTTCCGCTGTCGAAGTTCATCCGCTTCGTGAGGGAACGCTGCCCGCCAGGAAGCTTTGATGAGTCGTTGTTGGTAGAAGAGTGGCGGGACGCTCGCGAGTTGGTGCGCCGCCTTCAGCAGGAGGAAGCGGATCACCCCGATGCCATGGATGTTCTCGCGCTGCCTGAAGAGATGCTGCCACTTGCCGAGCAGCCACTCCGTCAACCTTCGATGCACCGCATGACGAGCGTCGTGCCCCGGCGTTGGCAAATGGTGGAAATCGACCGACTGGTGGTGTTCCAGGAATGCATCAACCTGCGCCACATCGACCAACTTGCGGCGGCCACCGCGGCGTCGCCCGATGCCCGCGAAATTATTGAGCTCGTAGCGCGAAGTGGCCGCCACGCACATCCGGATGTGCGCTTCACCCAGTCCGAGGGCAGCTTCACTTTCGCATCTGCGTCCAACGACCTGCGGTTCCTCGACGTGGCGACCATCGACCCCAGCTCCATCGCCAATTACGAGCCATTCGGCGCAGCTAGCCACGCCCTTGTCATCTATCTGGGTTTCAGCGACAACCTAGTCAGTGCGACGCGCATTGGCCGCCGGATCGTCCTGACTAACGGCTCACATCGACTGTACCTCCTGCGCAAGCTCGGCTTCCGCTACGCGCCCTGCTTGGTGACCGATGCGACCGACAGCGATTTGTCCGACGTATTGTTGCCGGCTGCGATCAAGCAGGATCGGCAGTTTTATCTGGGGGCTTCGCGGCCGCCGATGTTCAAAGATTACCTGGATCTGCGCCTGACCCACACCGTTGCAGTGACCCGCAAGAACTACGCTCTCAGGGCCAAGCTGGATCTGCAAAGGATAACCGTACCCTCGGTGTAGCCCTTGTGCATTGCAGTCAATTGAGAGGGGTAGATGGAGATGTGTGTCGTGCCACCAGCAGCACAACCATCCGGCGACCTCGACATCTGCCCAGAAAATCCCGGATAAAGGCGTTCGGTGCATCACAGACGGGTGCCAAACTAACTTATCCCGGAGTGCGTGGGATCTAGCCTTAAACGCAAAGGCTACGGCCTGCGTACGGGTTCGATTGGGGATGCCACGATCAATTCGCACACCCGGTTCGTCCAAGAGTGTCCATGAGGCTTGTGATCCTCAAATGCTCCTACCCTCAAACGCAACCAAGTGCTACTTCGGTGTGGACAGGATACCCCGGAGTGGAGGACCTCTCAGCGCTTGTGCGCTTTTCCAACTCATCTGCTGATGCACGGCCAGAAAAGAGTCATTTTTTTTGCGATAGCTGCTGCAGCAGTGCAACCAGAAGTGCAGCCTGTCCGCGAGCACGGCAAAGTCCTTCATCGCTGACAAGGGCTAGAAGGCGGAAGCGAACGGCAACGCCCCAGTCCAATCTTCGGATGATGCGCCGCTACTTGCTGGCGGGCCTGGGACCAACTCTGGCTGAAGGCCATATCGGCGCCCATAGAGAAGTGAGTAGCGGCATTCCTCGGATTCTGGCGATTTAGGCTCGCTTCGACTCAGTGAAACCACCTGACGTGACTTCAGAGGCTTTCTGAAATAAGAGGCGCCTCCTACCTGCGGCCGGGCGCCGGATTCCCCCCGCCGCCCGGCGCCTACCCACTTCCCTCTGAACCGGTTCGGTGCGGCCCAAGCGGCGCGAGCGCACGCCGTGCTCTCTACTGTGCAGCTGGGTAGTGAATGGTCTCAACCTCGGAAAAATCGTCCTGCACTTTTCCTATCAATCTAGCGGGAGAATAGGCTGAGAGAAGTGGATGTCTCTCCCCTCTCATCAGTTCAACCGCCGCAAGCCTGCCCAGCAACGGTGCCAAAGTGATGCCGCTGTGTGTAACAACTGCATACACCCTGCCCCCAGGCACCAAATAACCCACGGCCGGCAAGCCGTCAGCCGGCCTCGCACGTTGGCCTACTCGGATGGACTGAAGACTTCCAGGGCGGATGTGGGCAAAAAGGCGAGAAAGCCGTGCGGTGAACTCCTGTCCGACCGAGCCATCAAGGGCGGGCAGGTATGCGGGGTGCGCGTACTGGTCCAGATCGGGGGCTTGCAGCATGAGACGTCCCCCACCGATGGGCCGTACGTTGAGTTCGGGGGTGATGAGGTTGCAATCCAACTGAATGGCCAGCGGAGGCGTCATCGCCAAGAAGCCGCAAGCCCTCTTATTGGGTTCGTCGGCATTGATCATCGCCAACGGTGCCCCTAGCTTCCTCGTCAACTCTGGAATCCATCGCCCGGTGGCCAATACACACGCTTCGCCTTGCCACTTTTCGCCGGAGGCCAAGCGCATAGTCACGCCCTGCGATGTCTCTTCCAAAGCAACGACACCCGTGTTCTCACGCACCACGCAGTTGAGCGCGGAGGCCTGCGATCGCAACCATGCCATCAGCAAGTGGGGGTAAACCATGCTCTCCGTCGGATAATGCCAAACGTCGCCCGTGCACCCGTCCCAATGCAGATCTGGCAGTCGACGACGAACGTCCGCGAAGGAGACACGCTCGACTGGGTAACCGCGTTCTCTTAGAGAGTCGGCACGTTTGCAGAGGCGAGCCACTTGATCGGCACCCCTGGCCCATTCAAACGTGCCGCACTCATCCAGCCAAGTCGCGCGCGTATGCGACTTGGCTTGGGACTGGAGTTGAACGTGCTCCAACATGCCTGCGCAGTTGAGTTCGTGATAAGTCTGCGGCTTCTTGCCGTTGGAATTCACCCAGGCAAAGCTCAATTCGCTCGTGCCCGAGCCGACGTAGGAGCGTTCGAAGAGGGTCACGTCAGCCCCTTCCACCGCGAGCGCGCGAGCGACAGATAGCCCAACAACGCCCCCACCTATGACGGCCAAGCGGCGCCGATGTTGTGAAGTCATAACAGAACCTTGAGAAAAACAGCTGGCGATCGGTCATCACCAGCCGCAGTAGTCACGGCCGCAACAGGTTGGCGACCTGCTCGTCCAAGCGCGTTGAGGATTGGCTCAGCTTGGCCTGCCTTTCTGCCAAGCGCCGGGAGGAACCGTCTATTTCTTTCTTTGTCGACGCGATCATTTGCGCCACGGCCGTCTTGCCCGGCCCGCCCGTGCCGTTGCGGCGCTCGACGCTCTTGACGGGATCAAGGGCATCGCTGACCTGCTGGGCGGTGAGCTTCAACGAATGCCCCAGGTTCGCCTTAGCAGCCTCCTCGATCATGGGGGCAGTGATCTGGTCCGCGCGCAGCCCCGCATCCAATGCTTTGACGACCACCGATGCAATGATCTCATGTGCCTCGCGGAAATCGATGTTGCCCTGCTTGACCAGCAGGTCGGCCAAGTCCGTCATGGTCGAATAGTTCTCCGCCGCATACTTGAGCATCTGTGGCTTATTGGGATGAAGCGTCCGCACCACCCCAGTCATGGCATGGGTGGCTGCAATCAGCGCATCGATGGATCGGGGCTCAAGCGGCACACGCGCGACGCTGTGCTGATACTCAATGGCATTGAGCGAGGTCAGAACGGAGGTCAGCGAGCCGACCGAGTTTGCTGCGATCTGGCGGGTGCGTTCCAAGGAATCAGGGTTTTTTTTCTGCGGCATGATGCTGCTGGTCCCCGCAAACGCGCCGTCCAATTCCGCCGAGCGGTACTCATCCGTACTCCAAAGCTGGATCTCCGAGGCCAGTCGGCCCAATCCGCTCAGGTAGATAGCGTTGTCGGATGCCAACTCTGCAATGTGGTCCCAGCCAGCAGTACCCTCTACCGTGTTCACGACAAGACCCTCAAAGCCCAGAAGATCCGCCGTGCGCTCGCGGTTCAGGGGCCAGCTCGTCCCAGCAGCGGCGGCAGAGCCCAGCGGGTTCTGATTCATCCGCACGTACAGCTCTTCATAGCGCTGGATCGACTTGCCCAAGCTTTCAGAGATTCCCATCAAGTAGTGCGCGAGAGTGATCGGCTGAGCTTCCTTACGATGGGTGTAGACCACCATCACGGTGTCGGTGTTCTCTTCCGCTTTCTTCACCAGGGTCCACCTCAAGGCAATGAGTGCCTCAAGGATGCGATTCACCTGATGCCTGTAGTACATGCGGTTGACTGCATTAGCCAGATCGTTCCGGCTCCGGCCGGTATGCATCTTTCCTGCCACGGGCCCGATTTCTCGGATGAGGGCCGCTTCATACGGCAGGTACGTCCGCAAGCCCGCATCGGTCTCACTTGCACGATCCACCGCGTCGAGCCCCTTGAGGATCTGGCCGGCTTCCTGGCGTGTGATAATTCCTTGTTTCGACAGCATGATCACGTGCGCCCGGTGAAGGCGGGCCTCGTAGGGAAACGTGGCGTCCGGGAGGGTCTTCGCCGCGGCATCAAAGTCATAGAGCTCTTGGAATTCTGCGGCCTTTGGCACGGCACTGCGTCCGATGCGAGTGGCATCTTTGCTCACAGTTGTGCCCTGAGCAGACGCACCGGCCACAATGAGCGAGGCCACGCAACCCACCGTCAATGCAATGGCGATCGGGAGTCGTTTCTTTTTCATGAGCATGGATCCTTAATCAGAAGCGCAACTGGGCACGGGCAAAGTACGTCTTGCCGCTGTAGCCAAAGGGCGAGATGTAGTTGTAAGGGAAGATCCCAACGTTGTCAGACCCATTGGTGCCAGCCGCCACGCTCTCCACGGTCGAAGCGATGTTCTTGTCGGGATACACGTCAAATAGGTTGTTGACGCCGGCTGATAGGATCCAGTTCTTGGTCGGCTTGTACGTAACGGTTAAGTCGCTGACGACTTTCGCATTGAAGAACTGGATCAGCTGACTGCGATCACTGCCCTCAATGGGCACCACCTTGGTTGAGTAACCAGGGCTAAGAACGCCGATCTGGGCGGGGGTCAGGCTGGTAAACGCGACCGCTCCCACCTTCCCGTAACGCGTGTTGGTGAAGTGAAGCTCCCAATCGCCCTTTTCCCACCCAAGGTCCAAGCTCAGTTTGTCACGTGGCATGCTGTCCGTGACGCGGACCTGCTGGGTCAGGTCAAAGAGCGGCGTGGTCACACCAAGTTGCGTAAGCGCGTCCGGGGTACCCGCGATGTGATCGAACTCCTGCTTATTGTAGTTGCCGCTGAACGTCGCGACAAAACGACTCGCGTCCGACAGTTCCTTTTGATACCGGACCGTCAAATCCACACCGCGCGTCGTCGTGTCGACCGCGTTCGTCAGGTAGCTGACCGAGCTCACCCCGGCAAAGCCATTGTTGGTGAGGATGTTACCCACTGCTGCACCTTGGAACGTGGAGGACAGGGCTATGCGGTCTTTGAGCTTGATTTGATATACGTCCACGGAGGCGGCGATTGCGTCGCTGTTGTACACCAGCCCCAGAGAAACGTTGTCAGACTTTTCCGGCCTCAACGCCTTCGCGCCCAAGAGCTGCGCGACGGGATTTCCGACCGGCAGGAGCCTCGACGACGTTTGGACGCCGTTGACGATCGTCATGGAGGTCGTGGCAAAGTAGCTCTGGGGCAGCTGAGGAGCTCGGAAGCCGGTGCTCACCGACGCCCGGAGCGCCCACTCGGGGGTGAGCTCAAAGCGCGATGCAAGCTTGTAGTTGGTGGTGTTACCAAAGTCCGAGTAGCGCTCGTGTCGGACGGCACCAGACAGCAACAGCGGCCCCCAACTCTGCTCGGCTTCGATGTAGCCAGCGTGGCTGTGGCGCGATTCTTTCCGTGCCTCTTCCGGAACAATGCCTGAGTTGGCTTGGAATCCCACCGGGGCGACCTTTCCAGCATTGGGTCCATCCAGGATCGGGACCCCGCCGTTGAGGTAACTCGCGACGTCTCCGTGCACCAGTTCGTAGGCTTCGCGCCTGAACTCGTACCCAAACGCCAGCTTCATGGGCGATGCTTGGAAAACGTTGAGGTCCTTGGTGAAGTCGAGATTGGTGGTCCACTGACCAAATCGCGTGCCGCCGCGATAAGACGCGGTCGGGCTGCCAAGGCCCATGGAAGGATTGTTGGAGTTGACTTGGGTTGAATCGACCAGGCTTTCCCCGTAGACCGTTGAAATGTCATACGCGAGTCCACCGAGGTCTTGCCCTTTTACACCGACAGCGAGGGACCGGTTCTCAAGCTCTGCTTGGACGGTCGGGGAATAGCCGTCGGGATGCAGCGCACGTACCGTCTCGTCTTGACCTGCCCTCCGCGCGAAGCCCACCGACTCGCCGTTGAGCCGGCTATAGCCCCCGAACAGGTACAGATCCGCACTGTCGGTCAATGGAACCTCGGAGTTGATGAAGATCGACTTCTGCCGATACTCCGGTTCACCGAGACGGAACGTGTTTCGGTCCACGGTGGCTTCTCGCGGATCGAGAGCGCCATTGGAGGGCGTCAGCCCTACGCCGGAGCCAAAATTGCCGGAAGGCATGCGGGAACCGTTCCCGCCAAAGTACTGTTGACGGGTGTCTTCTTTCGCCCGATTCGTACCATCACTCTTTCGGTACGACACTGTCGCACGAAAAAACCCCGTCTCCCATACGGGCAGGCCAATCCATGCATTGGTATCCACCGTTTGGCCGTCGCCCTGATCGGTCACGCTATAGCTGGTGTCTGCCCCAGCCCCCAAGTCACGGGCGAGCTGAAGATTGATCACACCTGCGATGGCGTCGGATCCGTATTGAGCCGACGCCCCGTCCCGCAGCACCTCGACGCGCTCAAGAGCTGCACTGGGAATGGCGTTTAGATCGTAAGCAACGTCGCCGCGACCAATCTGATTGTGGATGGAAAGGTCGCCGGATGCGTGCCGACGCTTGCCGTTGACCAGTACCAGCAACTGGCCTGGCGACAAACCTCTCAGCGACGGAGCCGTGTAGAAGTCGACTGCCCCTGCCGTGGAGGGGCGCGGAATGCTGAAGGAGGGCACCTGAACCTTCAGCTGATCCTCCAAAAGCGGAGACGCACTCCGCCGGAGGTCCTCCCTGGACACCGAATCGATGGGGACCGGCGACTCCGTGATAAGTCGGCCATTGAACCGAGTTCCAGTGACCATCACGGGAGCCACCTCCGTGACGGCGGGATTGTCAGAACCAGGATCGTCTTGAGAGATGGTACTCGGACGTGCTTGCACCGCCTGTGCCGACGCAGGCACGGCCAGAGCAAGGGCAACAGCGGAAGCCAGCAGGCTTGCCACCAAGGATTCAGATCTGTTCACGTTGGGTATTCCGGAGTGAGGGCGGACAACATTGAAGAACAACGGTGGAGTGAAATGATATAACATTGCAGCTCGGGTAATTGATGCCTTTCCTGCGCTGACAGCTGTCGCCCATGGCGGAAGACCGCAAGCCCTTTTGCTCCGCCTACGAGTCCGTCGCGCAAGAGGTCGGAGCGCCATTCAGAGACCGAACGGTTCGGAGGGTTTTTGGTCTGTCCTGCTTTCTTCAAGTGAAGTAGCGACACCGAGCGTGGCCGGTCACGAGGAAAGGGCGTGCTCCTCCCTCGACGCCATCAGATCAACGTGTATGGAGCGCGGCATCTGCCTGACCAACGCTCGCGAGCGCGTGTTGCGAATTCTGGCCAAGGCCGAACATGCAATGAAGGCCTATTCCATCTTGGGGGAGGTGCGCTAGGGCTCCCCCACCGCTGCACCGCCTGCGGTCTATCGGGCGTTGGATTTCCTGCAAGCGCAGGGATGGGCGGTAAAGCTCAACTCTATCAACGCACTTGTCCTTCGGCCTCCCGGCACCGGAGCGAACGCCGCGTTCTTGGTATGCAAGAAATGCGACTCTGTAGAGGCCCTCCGGTCGCCCATGGCCCAAGAAGAACTTCTCGCCATCGTCGCAGCGGCGGGCTTCGCGCCTTCTGTTGAGGCCCTTGAAGTGACCGGGCTCTGTCGCAAATGCCGCCCCGAGTCCAAAGCAGAGGCAGGAGAATCCCCCAATCCGGATCCGACTTGTCCTGCATGACTATCAGGACAAGTACCGCATGACTTTCGGGACACGTAATGTGATGTTATAACGTTACTCTTACTGGAATTCTACTTCCACGATGGTGACCTACCTTGATCCCTTCAAGCCGCACTGCTTACGGTGAGGTACTCACTCGCCCTGTCCTGTCAGCGCTGACAGCTGCTGTGCTGGTGACCCTGGCTCCCAACGCGCGCGCCAACGAGGATCGCCCCGGTAGCGCAACACAGCTGGATGCAGTCCAGGTCAAGGTCAGCACTGCTACGCGCACTGAGCGATTGCTGTCGGACGTGCCCGTACGAACAGAAGTCCTTCGGGGTGAAGACATACAGTTGCGGGCCGCACTGGACTTCTCTAGAGCTGCCGAACTCATCAATGGCCTGCGCGTCGAAAGCAACTGTCAGAATTGCAACACGTCCGAAGCGCAGCTGCTCGGGCTGCCAGGCGCATACAACCAAATCTTGTTCGATGGAACTCCCCTGCTTTCGACCCTGGGTGGGGTGTATGGGCTAGAGCAAATCCCGGCGGCGTTCATCGATACGATCGAGGTCGTCAAGGGAGGCGGCTCCTCACTCTATGGCCCTGGCGCGGTCGCCGGGGTGATCAATCTGATCCCACGGCAACCGACCCAAAACGGTGGCTTCCTACGCTACAACGTGGACGTGCAGAAGGGCGAGCCAATCCATGGCATCGATGGCCGAGGGGATATGGTGTCGGAAAGCGGCCGCATCGGTCTTTCCATGGTAGGCCAGGCCGCCAAGAACGACGCGATCGATTTCAATCACGACGGCTATAGCGAAATCACGGAAAAAGAGCAGCAGGTCATTGGCTTCCAAGGATGGTACACCCCGAACGACGGAACCACGTTGCGGGCGAACTACCAATTCACCCATGAAAAGCGCCGAGGCGGCAATCGCCTGGACCAGTCTGAGTGGATGGCAAACATTGCCGAATCGATTGAGACGGACTATCACCGGGGCGGAATGCGATGGGATCAGATTGTCAACGACGATGTAGACTTCACGCTCGGCTACTCTTTTGCCTACATCAAGCGTGACAGCTTCTACGGCGGCTTGGGCGATGTAGTTACGGACCCAACAGACCCACGCTTTGACGCAGCCCAACTTGACCCAACTAGCGATGGCGCTGCAGCGACCTCCTACAATCAGTATGGCTACACCGAGGATCCGCTGCACTACTTTGACAGCCAGTTCAACTGGCGCATGGGTGCCCATGCGATTGCGTTCGGGGTCCAGTACAAGCACGAGTCTGTCAAGGACGAGAACCGCAATGCTGCCGGGAAGACTTTGGGCACTGCGTCAGACGACAGCTTCTCCAACTTGGGGGCATTCATTCAGGACGAATGGACCGTCAGCGATGCAGTCGATCTGGTGCTGGGAGTGCGCGCCGATAAAAGCTCGACCCTCGACGATCCTGTCTACTCCCCTCGAATCGCGCTGGCATTCCAGGCAAACGAGCGGCTCAAGTTGCGGGCCGGCATTTCAACCGGATTCCGTGCGCCTGAGGTCTTCAGCGAAGATCTTCACGTCGATACTCTCGGGGCCGAGCCAATTCGCATCCGGAACGAAGCGGGGCTGTCGGAGGAACGCGCATTGACAGGCATGCTTAGCCTTGATTGGCGTTCCGACCCGGCCGATCCAACGTGGATGTGGGACGCGACGGTGTCACTGACCAAACTGCGGGACACCTTCGTGCTCAGCGAGGTGCAAACCGGAGAAGATGGATCCTTGTACCAAGTCCGCAGCAACTCAAGCGGCTCTCGGGTTGCAGGCGTTGAGACCAACTTGGGCTGGCAAACATCAGAAGAACTCCGGCTCACCGCGGGTGTAGCTTGGTACCATTCGCGCTACGACCAAGCGCAAGTGGTTTTTGACGATACCGTCGACGGAGTTGGTACCGTCATTTCGACTCGAGATTATCTCAAGACGCCCGAATGGACTGGGGTGGCACAGGCAACATGGTCCCCCAATCAGAACTGGGATGCATACGTGGGGCTCAAGTACACCGGGCGCATGTATGCTCTTAACAACAACACCGCCTCTTTGAACAGGACTCCAGATTTCTGGGTGACGGACCTAGGGGGAACCAGGCACTTCCACCAAGCCGATGGACGAAGCGTCGACGTCTCTTTTGGCATAAGAAATATCTTCGACCAGCGACAGAAAGATCTCGAGGCGGGTGCGACCCGTGACAGCGACTACGTCTATGGACCCAGGTTCGCGCGCGCCTTCTACGCCAGCGTTCGATATGCTTTCTAGCCGGCGCGCTGTGACAGCTGCAGGTCGGGCCGTCCTGCTGGCGAGCATGATTGCGCTTGCCGGCGCCGCGCAATCATCCGACAAGGACCGTCGCCATCAAATCGAACAGAACTTGGTTGTTCCCAATGAGGGACGTTCGGTTCCGTATGAATGGGCACGCCCTCCAAGCCTCATTGCACTTTACTTTGGCGCATCGTGGTGTGGTCCATGCCATGCGTTCACCCCTGAACTGATCCGAATACGCGACGCTCTCAGAGAAGGGGGCGCTGACACTGAGGTAGTTTATGTAAGCTCCGACGAGTCGGAGCTGGAGATGCGCCGATACATGCGGTCGGAAGGCATGCCTTGGCCCGCCATTGACTATCGAAAACTACAGTCCTTGCCGGCGATACGTTCTCTGGGAGGCATGGCGCCACCCAACTTGGTGCTGATCAGCAGCGACGGCAAAATGATCGCGAACGGATGGCACGGACGACGGTATGGGGGCGTCCAACCCGTGCTGCAGACTTGGCTCACTGAAGCTAACAAAGCACTGATCAACCCTCCTGGTCCCGTCCATGAACAGTGAGGTCCTCCTGCTGCCCCATATACCTATGTGCAATAGCGCTATGGCGTTATGGCATTGAAACCTCCCGGCGGCGCGTCGGTGGGTCCAACTAGCGCTAGCAGACACTCCATTGCTTGGTCGTCGCCGCTACGGCGCGGACCAGCATCCGATCGGCAAGGGCCTGGACGGGGAGATGCCGCCCGGGCAGTGGCGTTACCTGCTGGTCGGTGAGGAGTTGTGAGCTCCGCGCGTCTTTCGCCAATGGATCCACGCGATCGCGGCGACGAAGAAAATGCTGCACAGGTAACTACCTCCCGGCCCTTGCGTGCAACCGGTGAGGGTGTCGAGGCCTTGCGGGCGTAGCGCCACCAGCAGCGCCGGCAAGTGCGCGCCCATGCCGGCGACGGGCAGTTCGAAGCCGGTCGTGAGCAACCAGTTCCACCCCGCGTGCCAGCCCATCACCCCCCAGATATTGCCGGTCCACAGCGCCCAGGCGCAGGCGAAGAGTGAGAACAGGAACGTGCTGAGTATCACCTGAGGCGGCTGATGCGGACTGAAATGCAGGAAGCAGAAAACGAGCGACACCAGAAGCATTGCCACGGCGACATTGGTCTTGCGCGCCACCACCGACAGCACCCAACCGCGGAAGATGACTTCTTCCACGGTCGCCTGGAACATGAAACGCAATAGCAGCAGACCGATGTGCAGCAGACTGACGGGCGAGCGCCAGGCCTGCCCCAAGCCTGCGGCCTGCATGCCGCCTGCCATCCAGATCGCGACTACGACCAGCGCGACTGTGCCGAATCCAACGGCAAGTCCGCGCAGGACGGTTTTCAGCGGTGCCGGGCCGGTCAGCCCGATACTCGCCAGCGAGCGCCCTCCGACCAACCGTACCCAGGCGAGCACGGCTGCCAGCGTTGGCGCTAAGCCGATCCACAGCAGCGCATGCAAGCCAGCGAGCCCGATCGGATCGCCGCGCGGCGTTGACCAATGCTGCGACTGCATCCACCCGTCCAGCGGGATCACCGGTACCGCATGGAACAGGATCAACAGGATCGGCGTCAGCCGGACTCAGGGCAGCCAGCCGCGGGCCGGGGATCTGGCGAATACAGGGCACCAGGGGGCATGCGGTGCTCCAAGTCGACGTGATCGCTGCGCAAATTGCCATCCTCAGGGGCGGCGCAGCAACCCGCTTGCGACCAAGTCACAGAAGCCGCCGATGAATCACCCGGGTCGCCGACGAACGGCGCTGAGCCTGCGCTTGTGGTGTCTGCTGAGGGTGGGAGTTTTGTATGTTCGATGAAAGCGAAGCATAAGGATTCAGTACACCGGCAACCACCAGGCCCTGATGTAGGACCTCTAGCGGCAGGGGGGCATTGCGCAAGATTGCGAGCATGCTAGGTTAGAACGTTTGAATCTAACTTGGAGAGAAGGCCCTATGCTTCTGCGTACTTCCTTAGTTGCCACGATGGCGATGCTGTCATTTCCAGCACTCGGGACGCCTTCAATTCTGCCACCTGAAGTTCAGTGGCAGGACCAGAGAAAGGGCGACGTGCATCATGACGAGTGGGATACGAGCACGGAGTCAAGCGGCTTCCAAAGCTCGCCTACCTATACGGCTGCGATCGACTTTTTGAGTCGGCTGTCTAAGGCATCGCCCTTGATCTCCCTGCATCGCTTTGGCGAGACCTCGCAGGGCCGAGGCATCTTCTACGCAAAAGCCAGCAAGGGGGGCTCGCCCCGTCCGACCGTTCTGATTCAGGCAGGCATCCATGCGGGCGAGATCGACGGTCTCGACGCGGGCCTCATGCTTCTTCGAGACATCGCCGTCCGCGGACGCGCAGATCTGCTTGATGCCGTAGACGTCGTTTTCATCCCTGTGCTCAATGTAGATGGCCATGCTGCGGCCTCTCCCTTGGGTAGGCCCAGCCAGCGTGGACCCGCCCAAAAGGGAACGCGAACGAATAGTCAAGGACTTGATCTCAACCGGGACTATGCTCGCATAGAATCTCCAGAAGCGAGGGCCGTCGTCGGTCTTTTGCATCAACTTGATCCGGCCTTGTACATCGACGTGCACGCAAGCGATGGCACGGACTATCAGTACGACGTAACTTGGGCATTTGCGGGCTGGGGCACCTATGCGCGCTCGCGATCCACGGCTGATTGGCTGATGAGCGCGTACAGCCGTGACATTAAGGATGCACTTGTTGCTGCAGGCAATGTTCCAGCGGTCTATCCGAGCTGGGTCAATGAAGACTCACCCTCACAGGGTCTGAGGATTAGCGTTGAGAGCCCTCGCTATTCGACTGGCTACGGAGACTTCATCGGCGTTCCCACGGTGCTCATCGAAAACCATCGGTTCAAGGGTTACAGACAGCGTGTACTGGGCACCTACGCGTTTATGGAGCAGTCACTGCGCACAGTCTCCCGCGATGCCAGCGCTATCGAACAGGCAAAGGTCGCTGATCGCGCCATGCGTCCACCGAACATTGCCGTGCGTTGGGAGCGCGATCCAGTTCCACTGGAGTACCGAGAATTCCAAACCTACCGCTATGATGACTACATCTCATCGGCTTCCGGCGCCCGTGAGCTGCTCTGGACTGGCCAGTCAGAGGTGCAGCGCCTTCCGGTGTTCGGGACGCGCGTGACGGAATCCGCGCCACTGCCTATTGCTTGGCTGATTCCACCTGGCAATCAGAACATCGTCGATCTGTTGCATACCCATCACATCATCACCGAGCCCGTGCCGGGCGATCGGACCACTAGGGTAGAGCTGGTTCGAATGGCGAACGGCCTGCAAAGGACTGGATTCAATCGGTCTCAAGCGATCGTCCAGTTGCCTGCAGGCACGCTTCGCGTTCCCACTGATCAACCGCTCAGACTGTTGGCAGCAGCGCTCTTAGAGCCCAGCAGCCAAGATTCAATCTTGGCAATGGGGTGGTATGACCGCGCCCTTCCTGCCGAATCCCCCCTGCCCCGTCACCTCCTAGCGCCGTTGGCTGACGAAATGATGAAATCCAACGCGGACCTTCGAGCTGAATTCGAAGTGACGTTGGCTAGCAACCCTGCGTTTGCCGCTGATCCGCAGGCCCGCCTGCGCTGGTGGGAGGTGCGATCAGCGTATGGCGAGCGCACGTTCTGGACTTACCCGGTGCTTTCCCAGCGAGAGTTATAGGAATATCAGTTAAGGCAGACAGGGAGGCCGCTACCAATACAGCGCTTAACAGAAGGGGCAGCTCTCGTGATGAAACATAGACTCTCTTCTCCATCGTGCTGCCTCGCTTTCCATGCGGCGCCCGACTGCTCATATTGTAAGCCCTGCCCTTGTGGACCCTGGCGACAGCCGCACCCCGTCGCCAAGGTCCTATTTACCCATTCGACACCACTTCAGGCCGCAGTTCCGCAAGAATGCCTCTGCGGTCAGAAGGCGGCCCCGGAACCTGATGACTGTGGCCCACCTAAAGATTTAGCTGATCGTGCCGCTAGCGAATTGATGGGGCGCAGGGTTCTACCTGCAGCATAAGGGTCCGCGCCGCTGACACATCGTCTTAGACCAACGGCTTTAGGATGAATTGCTATGCAGGATGCCAACGAGAAACCCACAGGCGATGAGAGCGCCGCAGAACCAGGAGGTTTGGCGGACGCAAAAGGTGCCGTCCCGCCATTTGTGGCACCAGGTAACAGGGGGGTGTTGACGGACATTGTGATTGGCACACTGGGCAATGCACTTTGGGTAGCGACCTCGGCCGCCGCCGGCCTGCTGGCCAACGCCATCTTCATGTTCGAGCAGAGGGATGGCAGTCCTTGGAAGGAACGCAATGCAGACATCCCAGCCCAGTTGGGTACAGTCATTGTTCCCAGTATCCAGGCCAGGCTCGACGACGTAGATAAGGCCTGCGCCTTGGCAGGTGAGCTGCTTTGGTATGCCCGGGCGCTGGATGCTGATCCCGACTTTGTGGCGGAGCATAGAGACGATTTGACTCGTATTCTCTACGAGTTCCTTGTCTCGAAGGACGAGCGGGCCTACCAAAAGCTTCATGAACGACTTGAGTCGCAGCAAAGCAGCGTTGTGAAAAGGCATATGGAGATGTCACTGCTTCCAATCAGGGAGTACCTGGACAGTCGCAAACGTCGAATCTGAGCGGGTGGTAGCGCCCAAGGGCGCATTGATCACCATTGACCCGCACTACACCGCGTGGCCGACAGCCTACTGAGGCCTGCGTCTATGCCCCCAAGTGGTCATAGACGCAGGCCACTGGACCCGAAACTGATGCTTGGGTTTCCAGGCCTGGCCCAGACTGTCTTTGAGCCGCAGCGGCAAGTGTCGGTGATCTGGATCGAATGCCAACCCGAGACCCTACCGTGGGTCATCCCCCCCTACGAGCAAGATCACCAATGTAGTGCCAGGTCGCCGGCTGGTGGCACGCAAGCCCGCCTGACGAGCCCTGATGGCCGCATCCTGAGCACGGCAGCCCTCCCGGCTGCCGAAATAGCCCCCTTCCACACGATGATGCATGACCTCTTCCATGGCGAAACGTTCATACAGATGTAGGGTCTCTGCCACCTAGCTAACCTAAAAATACCTCGTCCATACAATGACTTATGAGTCCATTCGCGATTCCATTCAGCATATCCGTTCATCCTTTCCGCAGTAAGTTGACTACTTGCGCGCAGCTATTCGGCATGAGACATTCGCATCAAGCATTGCTGCTAGGAAAACGCGTCCGTTGACGACGCAGGATCCGACAGCTATGCTGCGCGGCTTGCCGGGAGGTAGTTGCCGTCATCCTCACAAGTGCGTTTGCTACGGTAAGTCAGAGCTTGTTGTTTGTTCCCATCTAGACGGAGTGTAATTTATGGTCAATCAGAGCACTGGCGACATCTAAAGCCGCATCTGTACAAATTCAAGAAAAGGCCTCCTAATGGGGGCCTTTTCTATTTCTGATGTTCTAGGGGGGAACATGGCGGCTATCGAAGAAGGAACTACATCGGTGCTGGCGCATCTGCGTAAGACCGAAAAAAGTGCATTAGGAACAGTCACGTCCATTGCGTTGATCTGCGTAGGCTTGGACTGGTGCGACTTTGAGCCGTATGAACAGATCAAAGGATGGTTGATCGCCGCCGCCGGCATCGTCGTACTTTACGCGCTAGTACCGGCGCTTGTTCGTTGCGGCATGGCCGGCGGTGCCAAGAGCGTATGGTCAGTTGTCCGCGTTTCGCTGATGCTTCTGTTGTTCACGCTTATCTCCTTCTATAGCTCGTACTACCTGATCTCAGCCAGCTTCGTTGCACCCGGGCGCGAACTGTCGGACAAGTACCTTAACTTCCCTCCAGTTATTGCAGCGCTTTGGACTGCCGGAATGGGTTGGTACATCCACTTCCAGGCAACTTCAAAGAACCACCGCACCAATAACTCATTCAACCTGCTGATGCAGACGCGCACGAGCGCCGAGTTCCTGCGTCGTGCCTTGGACGTACAGATGGTTTTCCCATTCGGCTGCAACGTCACCAAGGACGACGAGGGACATTTCTCATCCGACAACTTGAAGGTACTGGCTCAACAGACGCTCAGCTCCCTGAGTGTGGAGGAAGGTGGCGCCGGACAGCCTCCGACATTGGATGAATCCAAGGTCAAAGCCATCGAGGGAATGAAGTACCTACTGAACTACTATGAGTTCATGGCTGTTGGAATTGAGGCCAACGATCTTGAAGAGAACATGCTCTTCAATACCATCGGCGGCACCGTCTGCTCCATTCGAGATCGGGCGGACCTCTACGTCCAGCATGTACGAAAGAATGGACAGATCCTCTGCTTCGCCGCCTTGGATCGACTGGTCGCTCGTTGGAAGCAGCGCTTGGAAGATGAGAAGCACGCGCATGCAAAGGCCAATCTGAAGCAGTAGCTCTCGAACGCGCCGCACCTACCTGCGGGAAAGGTAGCTATCCCGGCAAGGCATACAGGCGCGCCTCCGCGGCAAAGGTAATGACATGCTCAAGGATCGCGCATTCAGCCTTCCCAATTATCGTGGAGTAGGCGCCAGTACAGCATTGCGCATCAGGGCGAGGCGACCTGAACCGAGTCGAATTTGCTGCTTTGCCAGCCAGACCGGCCTTGGCGACGAGGGGAATACCCCATCGCCAAGGCTCTGCCTACACGTAGGTCATCACTTCAGGCCACGGTTCCGCAACAGCGCATCTGCAGTCGGCAGGCGTCCTCGGAACTTGATGTAGCTTTCCGCCGGGTCGCGGGTGTTGCCGCGTTCGAGCACTTCCTCCCTCAGCTTACGCGCAAGATTCGGATCGAAGACATTCCCCGATTCCACGAACGCATCAAACCCGTCGGCATCCATGGCCTCTGCCCAGGTATAGGCGTAATAGCTGGCCGAATATCCGCCATCAAAGAGATGGCTGAAGTGCGACAGGCGGTGACGCATGCCCACTTCTGAAGGCACGCCGAGCTCACGCAGCTGCTCGGCTTCCCATGCGCTCGCATCGAAGTTGGCAGGCAGTTCCGGCAACGAGTGCAGGCGCATGTCAAGGATCGCCGAGGAGAGCTGCTGGACAGTTTGGTAGCCTTGATTAAAGGTCTGTGCCTTCAGCAACGCCTGAAGCATGTCTTCAGGCATGGGATCGCCCGCTGCGTTACGTGCATGCGCGCGGAGAATCGAGGGGTCGGTAATCCAGTGTTCGTACACCTGTGACGGGAACTCCACAAAGTCCCTCGAGACCGCAGTGCCGGACAAGCTCGGGTAACGCGCCGTGGAGAGCAGCCCATGCAAGCCATGTCCGAACTCATGGAACAGCGTCTGCGCCTCGTCCAAACTGATCAGCGTCCGTTGACCGTCAGCCGGCGATGGGATGTTCTGATTGTTGACCACGATCGGCGCATCGCCCAGCAGGGTGTTCGGCACCCGAATGCTGTTCATCCAAGCACCGGGGCGCTTGGTGGGACGCGCGTACCAGTCAGCGTAGAACAATCCCAGTTTGGAGCCATCCGCCTCCCGGATCTCGAATACGCGTACGCCGGGAGCATAGGGCGCGATATCGTGACGCTCGACAGCTGTGAGCCCGAATAGCTTTCGCGTGGTCTCAAACAGGGCGTCGACCATGCCGTCCAAAGGCATGTACTGCCGAACTTCGGCCTCATCGAGCGAGAATCGCTCGCTGCGGATCTTTTCTGCGTAGAAACGCCAGTCCCATGGCTCTACCTGTGTGATGCCGTCCCTAGTCGCCAAGGATTGGATATCGGCCAGCTCCTCCTTGGCTCGGGAAAGCGCAGGCCGATACACCGCCATCAGCAGATCATTGGCAGCGTCTGTCGTCTTGGCCATGGAATCGGCCAACACGAAATCGGCATGACTGGTTGCGCCCATCAGCTTCGCCCGCTCGGCGCGCAACGTGACCAGCTGGGTGATCACCGCGCCGGTGTTGTTGCCATTGTCGTTGTCACCGCGGTAGGTGAAGGCCCGCCAGATCTTCTCACGCGCCTGTCGGTTGGGCGACGAGGTCAGGAACGGTTCCGCGGCCGATCGGGTGGCGGGGAAGAGATAGGCTCCCTGCTTTCCTGCCGCCGTTGCGGCCGCACGGGCGGCGCTTGCCTGGTCGGCTGGAAGCCCCTTCACCTCTTCGGCGGTCAGCCATACGTCGTTGGCCTTCTGGTCGGCCAGCAGCTTCTGGCCGAACTCCACGCCCAGCTTTGCCAGCTGCTCGTTGATGGCCGCCACCCGTGCACGTGCCTCGGGCGAGAGCGCAGCGCCGGCTCGAACGAAGCGGGCATGGGTTTCCTCCACCAGGCGCAGCTGCTCAGGATCCAGCCCCAGACTGGCGCTGGCCTGGAACACCGAATCGACGCGTTTGAACAGCTTCTGATTTAGCAGCGTCTCATTGGAGAGGCGTGCCAGCTTTGGCGCGATGTTCTTCTGGATGGCTTGGTTGGCCGGCGTGGCGTCGGCAGAAGCAACGGTGAAGAAGGTACTGGAAACGCGGGCGAGCTGCCTGCCGGACCTTTCCATCGCTTCAATGGTGTTTTCGAACGTCGGGGCAGCTTTGTCATCGGCAATTGCAGTGCTCTGGGCACGTGCCTCGGCGATAGCCTCGTCGAACGCCGGCTCGTAGTGCTCCGGTCGGATCCGGTCATAGGGTGGCGTTCCCTCCGGCGTACTCCAGGGGCCGATCAGCGGGTTGGTGCTGAGGGCATGCGCTGATTGCGTCGGGGCCTGCGCGGCAACAGGCGCACTAACCGTGATGAGGCTTGCCGCGATGGCGGCTGAAAGGACACACGCGCGAAACACCATGAGAGGCTCCAGGTTAAAGGGTGATGGGTTCTGGGAAGGCATACGTCCGGGTTCTCCAGCAGGGATCTTCATTGCCTGGCGCGCTTGAAACGCTCGTTGACTTCGTTCCAATTGACCACGCTCCACCATGCGTCGATGTAGGCGGGGCGCTTGTTCTGGTATTCGAGGTAATAGGCGTGCTCCCATACATCCAGAGCAAGCAACGGTACTCCGGGGGTGTCGGTGAATGGCATCAACGGGTTGTCCTGGTTGGGCGTTGTGACGACTTTCAGTGCGCCTTCCCCATCCAGGATCAGCCATGCCCACCCGGAACCAAATACGCCCGTTGCAGCCTTGGAGAAGGCCTCCTTGAACTTCGGGAGCGATCCGAAATCCTTGTTGATCGCGGTCAGCAGTGCCTCACTGGGAGCACCGCCCTGCCCCGGCGGAGCCAGGAGCGACCAGAACAGGGAGTGGTTGTAGTGGCCGCCGGCGTTGTTCCGCAGTGACGGGCCGGCTTTGTCTGAGACTGCGAGCAGCTCGCGCAGCGAGAGCGCCTGCAACTGCGGTGATGCGGAAACCGCCTTGTTGAGATTGTCGACGTAGGCCTTGTGGTGCCGTCCGTGATGGATATCCATGGTTTGCTGATCAATGGCCGGAGCAAGGGCGGTTGCCGGGTAAGGCAGCGCCGGCAACGAGAAGGGAGCGTTTTCCTCCGTGAGCGCTCGCTCCGATTCGGCGTGGACCGGAGCGGTCCAGGCTGCGACTGCCAAGCAAAGCAGGTGAAGTGCCTTCATGAGTCTCTTTTCTCCTTCAGTAGTGACTTCAGTTCGCTGGTAACCCAAGCTCGTTCGGCTGATCAGGGCGCGGCCGGCTCAACCGAGCTGCCTTCCGGCACGTAGACCATGCGCCCGTCGGGAAGGCGGTACGTGATCCCGGCTTTGACGCCGCCCCCCTCCCCGATCTCGCCAGTGGACTCGTAACGGGTGAGCTCCTCACCCTGTTTCACCGTGATACGCATGTTTTCCTTTCCCGGGTTCTCGATGACGGTGACATCGGCGGCGGAGAACGGGTTGAGCGGGTTCTTCACGATGACGATCATCAGGATCCCGGTGACCACCAGGAACAGGTCGATCAGGTTGACCACGGAAAGGATCGGATCGTCCGCCTCATCGTCTTCGAGAAAGCGCATCAGCGGGCCTCCAGCGTACGTTCGAGCTGGCGGAGCTCTTCGAGCAGCCAGCGTCGACGTACCGTCATGACAAGGAAGGTGATGCTGGCCGCAACCAGCGCCAGAATGACGGACGAGAACGCGACGACCATGTTCTCTCCGACGCTCTGTGCATCGCTCCTGGTCAACGCCAGCAAGGCGGGGCCCATCGGGATCATGGTGGCGACCAGGCCGAGCATGGGGGCGGTGCGAGAGACGATGCGGAGCAGTTCAAGCCGCTTGAGGATCCAGAGCTCTGCATCATCGGTAGTCCCGCCCTCGCGGGCATGCCAGGCAAGAAGGCCGCTGGCTGGCCGGCCACTACGCCGCTTCACCGCTTCCCAGGCAAATCCTCCCAGGGCGACAAAGGCATAGGCCAAGGCTGCCAGGATGAGCACTAGAACGGGGGCGAGAAAGATGTGGGAAAGGTCGTAAAGCGTTTTTTCGAGAGCATTCATGGGTCAAGGTCTTCGTTAGGTTTTGCTTTTCATCGAACGCGCCTGGAACCACGCCCCCAGAGCGGTCAGCATCAGGATCGTGAGGAGCGCCAAGGCCGTGTTGCCCGCATCTGCCGGCGGTGGCGGATTCATCTGGCGCATCACGCGTCCTCTCACGGTGGGCATTGGACTCGCGGCAGGTTCCGGGGAGGCGTCCGAAGCTTTGGGACTGGAGGCGGCAGCAGCCTGGGCGCTGCCTTGGGAAATTCCATATCCTGTCGCGGTCGCGGTCGCGGGCGGGGCTTCCTTCCTGGATGGATCCGACGTCATGTTGGTCAGCTCAGTGAGGCGGTCCAATCGCTGTTGAAGCTCTGAGCGGGTCTGATCACTGGGACTCCAGTAGCCACGCGCGACGGCTTCCTGCAGCCGCTTGATGAGCTGCATCTGTGCAGTCGGATTGGATTGCTCGAACCAGTCGGAAACACCCTGCCCCCTGATGTCACGGACATAGGTGTCATGCATGGCCTGCCACTGTTCCTCTCGCACAGTACCTGGCGCGGTTACCTGCCAACCCAGCAGATTGTCAGTGGTCTTGAGCACCTCCAGGGTTCCGGCATACCCCTCCTGCTTCATGGCGGAGATCCACGCTGGATTGAGTACCCCGGCCCGCAGCTCATCGGCCAGGAACCGGGTGGCGGTAGTGGTCTTTGGGCTGGCTTGGCGAAGATCGGAGATGAACAGTGACGGGGTCGTACCGTCCAGATGCCGTACCGCCAGCGCCAGACCCCCCAGGTACTCGAAGGGGTGATCGGTGCTGAGTAGTCCATTGACGTTGGAGGAGCGCGACAGCACGGCGGCCTGTACACCGCGCAACTGCTCGGCGAAGAGATTGCCTCCGGCCAATGTCTGCACCTGGCCCTTGGCGTCGTACCCATACTGAAGGTTCTCCAAGAAGCCCGCTGCTAGCGTGGCGTCATCCTTCGGAGCGTTTTCACTGCGATCGAGAACTGCCTTGTTCAGGCCACTGCCGAATGCGCCAGGCGCGTTGCTGAAGACCCGCAGGTTTGCCAGAGCGCCAGCTCGCTCTTCCGGCACCCCCAAGCCCATCAGCTTCTGCTTAAGAGCCTGCGAGTTGCGGGCAATAGGATTGTTGGATTCGGCAGGCATGGCCGCCAGACGCTCCGCCGCCTCAGCCAGCAGCCTCAGGAACGGGTCGAACTGGTCGCGGTAGACACTGGTTGCCTGAACGACGACGTCGATGCGCGGATGCGCCATCTCAGCCTCGGAAACGATCTCGAGGGCAACGACCTTGCCGGCGTCGTCCCAGCGCGGTCGCAATCCCATGGCATGCAGGACTTGCGCTTCAAGAACACCGAGATGGCGGATGGCTTCGCTGGACCACAGACTGATGGCGAGTTTTCCCGGGAAGGCCGAGCCGTGCTCCTGGCGGTAGGCCTCCAGCAGCTGGTCCAATGCCACGCGCCCGCTTTCAAAGGCTGCCTTGGTCGGGATCCTGTCCGCTTCGAAGGCGTAAAGATTGCGGCCACTGCGGACTTCCGGTGAGCGGATCGGATCGCCACCGGAACCTGGGGGCACGAATCTGCCGGCAAGGCCTTTCAGCAGAGACTCGACCTCCTGGGTATCTGCCAGTTCGGCGTCGAGCCGACGGGCACGCTCCAGTTGTTCGCGCAGCTCAGGGCCGTCAGCCGCGGAGATAGCTTTGCCATCGCGCAGGTAGCTCACCAAGGTCTGATAGGGTGCGGCGCTACGAATCTGCTCGGCATCGCCGCTGTTGGCCTCCGCCGGATCCAGGCCAAGCGCCTTCAGATAGTTGGGGCCCAGTTGCTGCATGACGGTGAACAGTCGCAGGTCATCGGCGGCAGGCTCACCAAAGGTATGAAGACCGAGGGGCAGTTGCCTGCGTGCCAGCTCGTGGAGATGGTCGTGAAGCGCCTGCAGGAATGCCGGGAACCGGGTCTGCATGTCCACCGAGCTCCAGCCCATGTCGCCAGCCATCCCTGAATCGGCGGCCATCTGCCGCAACTGAGCGGCGGTCGACTCACGGACCTGGCCTTCGTCCAGCTGCTGGTACTCGTGGACGAGCTGATGCAGGTCACGAAGTTCGTCGTAGAGACCTGACGGTGCAAATGCCGGGGTTTGGTGGCTCACCACGACGGCACGGCCGCGGCGTTTTGCCTGCATGGCCTCCCCGACGTTGTCCTGGATGTACGGGTAGAAAACCGGTACGTCGCCAACGGCCAACCATGGGTAGTCGCCAGCCCACAGCCCGCGGTCCTTCCCGGGCGTCCACTCTTGTGTGCCGTGAGTACCAAAGTGGATGAAGGCGTCTGCCTTCCAGCCCTGGCGAAGGTACAGGTAAGTGGCCAGGTAGTAGTGACTGGGCACGGCATCCAGATCATGCGTGGCCTGCCCTACCCCACCGGAGCGGGGAGGCTGCGGCATCACCAACAGGTTGCCGAGCAGTAGTCGAGGCAGCACAAAGCTGGCTTGACCCTTCACGTTTCGCACGTACGGGCTGTTCTTCGGGTCGCCCCACCGCTGCATCAGCTCGCTCTTGCGTTTGGCCGGCAGGGTCTCAAGCCAGCGCTCGTAGCTGGCCACCGGGAAGGCTACGGCCAGATCTCGGGCCAACAACGCATCCAGCGACGCCGGTCGGTAGTAACCACCGAGCAGCGCCTGAGCGTCCTCGATCATCTGCCCCTCGTCGGCCGGCGTCACGGCATACCCTGCCGAAGCAAGCTTTGGCAGCAGCGAGGCGATACTACGCGGAACGTTGAGATGGGACGCGGAGAGGTTCTTCTCGCCATCGGGCGAGTTCCAGAACATCAGTGCCAGATGCTTGTCCGATGCGGGTGCCGCACGCAGCCGGGACAGCGCGGCCAGTTTGGCCACCAGGGCCTCCACCTGCTCAGGGATCGGCTGGAGGCTTCCCCTGTCGGTGGCGGAGATGACCGTCGGGTCTGATATGCCCCAGGTCTCCGGGAGGGTCACGAAGGTGGCCATTAGTGACATCGGCACGCCGCTGGTGGCGTCACGCCACTGCTGTGCGTTTCCTTGGCGGTAGTTCAGCGCCTGAATGACGGGGACGTCCAGGCCTGAGAACTCTTCAATCAACGCCGCCCCGTTCTGAAGATGGGTGAGATTGACCACGGCCGACACGTCCATCGCCCCGATCGCGCTGGAGAGCCCATTGCGGGCCTGCTGTGGATACCAGACTCCGAAGACGGAGACCTTCTTGCGTGCCCCCTCTACGATGAGGGCATCGATGACCTGGGTCTGCATGGAGCTGACGTTGTTGGCCGCAATCAGCACCGCGACTCGCGGCCAAGCCTGCTGGCCAGCCTTTCTCCAGACATCCTCGATGTCCGACTGACTGGCCGACGTCGTTCGACCGGGACCTGCGTAGTACCCGGTAGCCGGCAATACCTGGGCCGCCGGCACACTGCCCAGGCCCGGATCACCCGTAGACCACTTGTGCAGCCAAATGGCCAGGTTGAGATAATTAGTGGCTCCGCCATTGCCGTAGTAGCTTGCGATCTGCCTTGCGTGGTCGGGGCTTAGCTGCCCCGAGACCGGCGGTCCACCGCCGACCTGCACCCAGGGAATCTGGGCAGAGGTCAACGCTGTCCTGACCGCTGCCAGGATCTGCTCGGCATCTGAGGGACGTGGGCTGTCGAGGATGACCCAGTCAGCACCGGCTGGCCAGGATGGGGGCAGCTCTCGCCCTTTGCCGACGACACGTTGTGCCACGTGCACCCCTTCGGCACCCGTAATGGCATCGATCGCGGTGATTTTGGCCGGCATGACGAAGTCGGTTGTCACCACCTCGACCCGAAGCCCCCCTGCCCATGCGGGCAGGGGGGCAAACAGTGCCAGTAGCAGAAGCCATGCTGGCAGTCGCATCTTAGAAGGCCAGATCGAAGCCAGCGTGCACGTACCGGCCCGTTTCCGGGTAGGCATACAGCGCGCCGGTCTCGTCCAGTCGCTTGTCAGCGATGTTGTCCACGCCCACCACCATGCTCAGCTTCGGGGTGATGGCCCAGCGCGTGTCCAGGGAGAAGAGCGCGTAGTCCGGCAGCGTAACCTGAGCCGTACCAGAGGCCTGCTTCTGGGTACCCACGTACTCGCCGCGGAAGGTGGCCTGGAGCGGCCCACGTTCCCACACCAGGTTTGCGGCACCGCTGCGCGAGGGCCGCTCGTTCAACGCCTGCCCCGTCTGCTTGTCTTCGGTGTCCAGCCAGCTGTAGTTGGCTTCCAGGCGAAGGCCTTCGGTCAGGGGAACGGTCCCCGACAGTTCCACGCCCCGGATTCTGGCTTCAGCGACGTTGGTGTAGTTGCGAAGCTCGCGTCCACGCACACCACAGGCCCGCACGCAGACCGTCTGGATCAGATCCTTCAGCTCGTTCTGGAACGCGGTGGCCTGCACCGACCAGCCATCCTGCTGCCAAGCTCCGGAGAGCTCGTAGCTGGTGTTCTGCTCAGGCTTGAGCAGCGGGTTACCTACGATCGTGAACCGACCACCGCCACCGACAGCCGAGTACTCTGGGGAGAGCTGCTTCAGGCTGGGTGCCTTGAAGCCAGTGCCCACGCCGCCCTTGAGGGTAAACGCCTCACTGAGGTGCCACACGGCGTAGCCGCGTGGACTGTGGTGCCAGCCGAACTCGGAGTGATGATCGGCGCGGTCGCCGAGCACGACGGACAGGCTGTCGGTGATCTGGATCTCGTCCTGCAGGAAGATGGCGGTCTGGATCGACTTGACCTGGCCGGAGGCAGCCGCAGAAGCGTCATCGAGACGCTCGCGCCGCCATTCAGCGCCGGCGCTGAGACGGTGCGATTCGCCCAGATTCAAGGTCGCACGTCCGTCGACGATATCGTCGCGAAGGTACTGCGGTCGCGTAGCCTCACCGATGTCACGACGGTTCTCGCGCTCCAGCTTGCTCTGATAGGCATTGAACCGGGTCTGGCCCCAGCTCCAATCCCCTTGATGCATCAGGGTGGTTTGCTGCCGGCGGATGTCATCAACGGTTTCGTAGACATAAGGTGCGGTGCCGGCCTGGAGCGCGTTTCGCTTGCGGAACTCGCTACCCTCCAGATGGGACAGGTCCACGCGCTGGCCTTCGGTGGGCGTCCAGGTCAGCACTGCGCGACCGGTGTTGACCCGGCGCTGCTCCTGCTCGTCGAGCCGCTCGTCCAAGGGGTCCTTGGTGGCGTCCTTCTGGCGGTGCTCTGCGAACACACTTAGGCCCAAGGTCCCCGGCACCAGCGCGCCGCCGGCATAGAGCCCGGCCTGGGTGGTATTGCCTCCCCGGTGTCCGCCCACCACCCCACCGTTGTAGACGAGGTTGCCCTGCCATTCGTCGGTTGCGCGCCTGCTGATGACATTCACCACGCCGCCCAGAGCCTCAGAGCCATAGAGGGAGGACATAGGTCCCCGCACAACCTCGATGCGCTCGATTGCCGCCGCCGGCATCCAGCCAAGATCGAAGTCCGCGTGCGCGATCGCGTCACTGGCGGCATTCACCCGCTGTCCGTCGAGCATGACCAGCGTGTACTCGGGGTCCATGCCGCGGATTTGGATACCGCGGCGGCCGAAGCCGACGCCGGCCAGAGTTACGCCGGTGGTACCTCGAAGCGCGTCGCTAAGGTCCAGGACGGCGCGGGCTTGGATCTGCTCACGGGTAATGACGCTGATGGATGCCGGCGCGTCGCTGGCGAGCCGGTCGGTCGCGGTGGCCGTCACTACGACGGGATCGAGCTCGCTGGCCTCTGGAGCCGCAAAGGCGCTCCAAGTGCAGGACAGGGAAATGGCAACAGCGAGTGCGCACTTGCGTGAAGAAAAAGCGGGGAAAGCGGTCACGGAAAAACAATCCTGCTCAAATGCAATGCTATAACATATCATCTTTAACGATTTCATCACGCCGTACGCGTGAAGGGCGTCGTTGCCCTTTTCCGTCCTAGCGAACCAACAACGTTGCTCGGGCACCCTCGCCAACGTGATTTGGCTTAGCCGAATCCAAATTCGGTGGTGCCGCACTCCCACGTGCTGCACGCGGGAATGAATCTTTCAATCCCGTAAATCACGATGAATAGGCATCACGCAAATGATGAAGCGTTGTGTTATCTCAGTTTCGATCGTTAGCTTGCTGTAGGTTGATGCTTGCTCAGCTAGTCGCGTCTGCACAGCTACAGGCCCCCTCCTGCGGGCAAGGGCGCACTCTTTCGCGGCAACGGCCTGGAGGCTCGTGGTGAGAGAACCGGCAGTGCCCCCCACCGTCACTGGCTGGAGAGGGAGACACCGGCGCAGTACAGGCTTTACAGCTCAGCCTCCTGCAGCAAGGGCTGAACAAGCTCAGCCGGAGCCGCCCCTGGACTTTGAGACGGCTGACGGACCTGCACGCAAGGCCGGAAACTGCCAGGAAAGAAGGCATCCAAGCCTGCCTGGAGTACCGGCGTAGCTAGCTCCTCTGTAATGAAGACCATCCGCGTAAGCCTTCCTTGTGCTGGCCATGCACTAAGCTGAACTTGCGGGCTGATCAGCCCTTGGACAGCGTGGAGGATCGTCGGCGTTTCCTCGCCCTCCACGTCGACTATGGCCTTGAACCGCAGAATCTTTTCGCCAAGAAGGGACAACATGGTGAAGAACCAGGCATTGAGGTTCTCCCTTGATAGTGCC
This sequence comes from Stenotrophomonas sp. S41, assembly GCF_016624625.1. Classification (NCBI taxonomy): domain Bacteria; kingdom Pseudomonadati; phylum Pseudomonadota; class Gammaproteobacteria; order Lysobacterales; family Lysobacteraceae; genus Stenotrophomonas; species Stenotrophomonas sp. S41. The sequence continues at coordinate 86,095 of NZ_JACVTV010000001.1, forward strand.
TCCTTGCAGTCAAAACTCGTGACCTTGTAGCGTCCCGCATGGCCGGAGACGGCCGAGGGAGACGGGGACGCACTACCGCCAAGCAACAGGCCTCCCTGCCCTCCCATCATGAAGCCTGAAGAGGGAGCTTCGACCTCGACAAATGGCCGACGCAAGGCCAAATCGCTGTCGAACACGTCCTGAGCCGCGATGGTCTCCTCATCCAGGACCACAAGTCTTGCAAAGGGATTGCGTTGGCATAGCAGCTCCTTCAACGCTGTCAGCTTCGCTGCCTCGGTGTGTGCGGCTTTCGTCACGATGAGCATGTCAGCGAGAGCAACCTGTGCGGCCGCTTCCGCATAGCTCTCGATGTTCTGCCTGCCAGCCGGACCATCTACCAAAGCAACAATCGCCTCCAGATGGAAGCGCCCTGCCAATTGTGGATCCGATACAAAGGCACCACCAATGGAGGATGGATCGGATATGCCCGAGGTTTCAATGACTACCCGCTGAAAAGGCACCTTTCCGGCCCGCGCTCTGTCACTCTGTTCCCTGATGAGCGCTTCGGTCAGATCACCGTGGAGCGTGCAACAGACACATCCATCGCTCAGCTCCACCACCAAGTCGTCCTTGGCCTCGATCATCAGCATGTGGTCAAGTCCAACTTGGCCAAACTCGTTGATGACTACGAGTGTCTCACTCAAGGCCCCCTGTTCCCCTAGATGGTTGAGCAAGGTGGTCTTGCCCGCACCAAGAAAGCCCGTTATCAGGGTGACGGGAATGGTGTCCGCGATCATGCGGGCACCGTCCAAGATGCTTGAGCAAACGCATCGTGCGGATGCAGGCTTTCCAGGTGGGTGACCTCAACTGATCCGCTGGGATACATTGGCTGAAGTTGGGACAGCAGCCTGCGAGCAGCGTCCTCCACAAACATCAGGTTCTCGCCATTCCTGAGGGCGAACTCCTGCTCGTCAGCGCGCTTGACTGGGCCCTGCGAGGGGGTAGCCAGCGCAGCTTCGGCCGCCTCGATGAGCCGAGTCAGTTGCCAACCGCCGGCGGCATCAACCAAGACGCGGATACGTGCGAGACTACGCTGGCTATGCGGGGTCGCCGAGGTCCCATTCTTCGTTATCCAATCCACAACTCTCTCTACGGACACGGCATTCTCCTGCCCGTGATGTTGCTGGAATTTTGCCGCGATCAACTGCCTGGCCAATGAGGCTGAACACGGGCAGGTAGAGGAATAGATGATCTCTACTTCCGCCCATATCTCGACACGATCCTGATGCACGGTTGCATCGATCAGGAGCTTGTAAGAAGACCATCCCTCCAGACCCTGAGTCACCAATGCCTGTGTTGGTCGTAGCATTTCGGTGCGCCAGCTCAGCTTGGCCGCGTTCGAGCCGCACTCTGCGTGGCTCAGAACAGCTTTGCCCAGGAGGCTGACCACCCCCTGTGGGGATAGCGGAGATTGACTCGCCTCGAACAGCAGTCCGTAGAGGCGGGACATGTGAATGCCTTTGACGCTTGCATCGGGCAAGTTAACCAGGGCGCTGATGCTGGCCAACTGGGCCGCGGGCGACAGCGCATCGTCCAGCCACACCGGCATGCGTATGTCTCTCATACCCACCCAGTCCAGGGGGCGCGCAATACATGAGCGCTCGCTCACTGATACGTCTGGAAGTGCGGCACCCGCATCCAAGCGTGCCGAGTCGGCCGCCAGCGAACACGAGATGGCCAGTTGGCCGCTCATCGCCGCCACACCGGGAATGGGTCGGCCAACTGGAGCCAAGCACTTGGCCCCCGGACCAACTCACTATCACTGAGAAGTGCTGCATCCAGGGCCTTGCGAGCTTGCGCTTCATCCAAGCCTACCCCGATCACCGCAATCTCCTGACGCCGGTCACCCCACTGAGGGTGCCACTGCCGCTGCATCGACAGATACTCCTGAGTATCATCGACTAGTTCTGCGCTGGGTAACGGCGCAGTCCAGTCCTGCAGTGATGTGCTCATGGCGCGACCGCCTTCAAGTAGGGCGATGGCCTCCGGAGGCACTCCGACAACACCGGCTTCGACGCGGTGGCGGGCGCCAAACCAAAAGCCAGCCGCCTCCGTCTGGGTGGAACCTCCTACAATCGAGACTTCCCCGACCCAGTCCATACGACTGGCCAGCCAGAAGAATCCCTTGGCGCGGATGGCTCCCGGAATACCCTGCAACAAGAGCTCGGCCAATCGCTGTGGGTGGAAGGGGCGCGACACGCGATAGACAAAGCTGTTGATTCCGTACTCTTCGGTCTCAGGAGCATGCTCCCCTCGCAGTTCCTTCATCCAGCCCGGCGCCAGCTGCGCCTTGGTGTAGTCAAACAAGCGGGTGTTCATGATCTGATCTAGTGCCACGTTGCCGCGGGTCGCCTCAACGATCACAGCATCCTGGTTCAGCGATTTCACCACGGCCTTGACCTTGAACAGGTCTGCGTCGGAAACCAAATCTCGCTTGCTGATCATCACAACGTTTGCGAACTCCACCTGCTCGGACAACAAGTTGACCAAACCGCGCCCGTCCTCAGGACCAGCCTGCATGTCCCGATCGGCAAGTCGCTCTGAGGAGCTAAAATCTTTGAGGAAGTTCTGCCCGTCCACCACCGTCACCATTGTGTCGAGACGAGCAATGTCGGACAGAGAGAAGCCTTCAGCGTCCCTTACTGAAAAGGTGGCCGCGACAGGCATCGGCTCGCCAATACCCGTTGACTCAATGAGCAGGTAGTCAAAGCGCTGCTCGCTGGCCAGTCGCTTGACCTCTTGCAGTAGATCATCTCGCAACGTGCAGCAGATGCATCCGTTGCTGAACTCTACCAATGCTTCCTCCGTCCGGCTAAGAGAGGCACCGCCGTCTCGCACCAGCTGAGCATCGACGTTGATCTCGCTCATATCGTTGACGATCACTGCGACACGCATCCCCGCCCGATTGTTCAGGACTGCGTTCAATAGCGTGGTTTTGCCGGCTCCAAGGAAGCCGGACAGCACCGTCACGGGCAGGCGACGGTCATTTTGGGGGGAGAGCATGAAAAGGCCTAGGGATTGAACAAGTCTGCAAATGTTATACTATAACATTGCGTTTGGTCAGCCCTTCTTTTGCCATTGGCCGGCTCAGCATCCGCCGGAGATCAAAGGACACCAGGTGAATTTATGACGATTGTTCCCAGAACCTACTCGGAGTGGCGCCACTGCATCGAGGTTGAGTGCAGTATCCCTCTCTCCCTGCCTTTCATTAGGGATCGCATCGCTGCACTTAGTAGCAGCACCGATCACTACACGCAGCAGTTCATCAGGCTTTGGGGACCTGACCACCTTGCTCAGGTCCGCCAGTGGTTCGAGCAAGCGGCCAATGAATTGAGCTGAGCGCGGTTAATCTCACCGATGAAGCCGCTAAGAGATACAGTCCAAGCCACGATGATCGACGGGACCCGGGCGCCGAATCAAGCGGCCATCAATGCTGCTGTAGCCCTCTGCTTGAGCCGTGGCGCACGCCCGACGTTGGCCAGACGAATGGTGCTGGAAATCCTCGCTCATGCGTCCAAGCCCATGAGTGCGTACGCGGTCCTCGACGTGATTCGCGCCGGACGACCCAGTGCTGCACCCGTGATGGTCTACCGCGCCTTGGCGTTCTGGCGTAGAGAGGGAGTCATCGTGCGGCTAGACTCCATCAGTGCGTACCAGCTCTCATTGTGCGAGCGTGATGAGGGTTCGACGTACTTGATCTGCACGGGCTGTGGGACAGTCGAGCAGGTCACGCTGCCGATCACTCCTGGGCAGCTGGCTCAGCATCCCCTGGCAGAAGGATTCCGGCCCACATCCGATCACATTGAGATCACCGGGACCTGCCAGCGCTGCCAAACTAGTGGCGATTAGAACGGAACCCGAGGTTGCGCTGTTGGCTGTGGTGCGACCGATTCGTGCTTGATCTCAACTCATCACAAGAATGGACATGTGAAGAACCTCATCGATCCATCGCCGGCCCGACACACCTCGCGTGATGCAGACCCGCATAAAAGAGACGCCCAAATGTTGAGTGCTATCAAGGGCTTGCTTTTGCAGCGTGGTGAGCGACTGGGCTCGGCGCGTGTCAATGTACTTAGGGCCATGATCGAATCAGGACGTCCAATGAAGGCATACGCTCTACTGGACACCATCCGCACAACCATGCCTGGTGCTGGCCCGGCTACAGTCTATCGCGCGTTAGACTTCTTGGTGACTCAAGGGATAGTGGTGAGGTTGAACACAATCAACGCGTACTTGTTCAGAGCGCCGGAGGAAGACATTCGTTGTGCCTATCTCGTTTGTGCTCGCTGTGGCCGTGTTGATCACATACCGTTGCCTGATTCCTCATCGCACTGGATGCTGACATATTGCACCTCCAGGTTCGCGCCTCACAGTTCCTGCCTGGAAATAGGTGGTACTTGCCGGGCATGCATCAACGAGGAGAAGCCCGCCCTAGTGAGCCCGCAGCCCTTCGCGTAAAAGCCAGCTTAGCCCAGAGCACTTAAGGAGAACGCTGACTACCATCGGATCAATACGACTGCAAAACACCCGCCCAACCGCTGAGCTCTGGTTCATACCCTCCACCAGAGCTCAGCGCTCTCCAGCGATGCTACGGTAAGAGAGGGGATTGATCTGCAGGACGATACATGATCCGCGATCGGACCTAGTTGTCCGTCATGGCTTATGTGGCCCTGGATCCGTCGGGGTTGCCCATTCTGCAGAACATAGGAGTGTTTATGAGCGATGAGAGTAGATGGATCTTGATCCGCTTGAGCAGCGAAGAAGTGAGCATCATTCGCCGCTGGATAAGATCGGATGAGAAGAGATCAGGGGACGCCGATTTGGAGGGGGCATCCAATGAGATCATCTCCAAGGCATTTCAGCGGGATGGCTTGAACCCGAAGAGTGGGAGCGTTCTTGGCGCCTTTAGGTTTGACCTGTATCAGGAGGGAATGCTGATCCCAGATGACGTGTTCATCGATCCGCCCCTCGAAGCCGAGCGCTTCGTACCACGCTGATGTAACCTGCCGATCCCCAAGGGATTGGCAGCGGCTTGGATCGCGGGTCCGTTACTCACGAAGTGTCCCAAACTCACCAGATCCTCTGCAAATAAAGGGCATCACCCAAGGGCGCTGCCCGGCCTCGCTACAGGGCTCACCCAGACCCAGGTCTCGGAGAGGCAGCGCCGCAGTCAGTCATTCATCAGTGACGTGGAGCGCGGGAAGCGGCGCTTGGACATTGTAGAGCTCAGAGACATCGCCTATCTTTCTGGTCTTTCTCTGGCCGAGATGGTCGAGGATTTTGAGAGCAGGCTCTAACAGCGAGCGGCCATCCAGCCGGCGATTACGTCATTTAGTTCTGCCGGCGCATTGATGGTTTCCGTGCTGGACACAACCAGCCACCTGCCTCCGCGCTTCTCGGGCCACCACTTTCCTGATCGGATGGCCGCGGGGGATATCTGCATCGCCACACAGACGGCCTTCTCAAAGAGCTCAATCGGCGAAGCCTCACCACCCAGCTCGATCTTTTTAAGTAGGGCACGAAGCTGCCGAACAGGCTTTTCCTCCTGGACACGACGGGTGCGTGGAGGAGGAAGTCTGATATCACATCCCAGCTCTGCACGTGCAAACCGAAGTGTGGCACCTAGATCGTTTCTAGTCCCCGGATTCTTGCTTAGGTAGCGATCTACCACGTTCTGGTCAAGCTGGGACAAGGTGATCCAGCCAAGCGACTGGGAGAGCCTGGCTGCAGTGGAGATGTAGAGGCGCCGGGTCCTTGTTGGCTTGCCGTCCAGGATCAGCCATTGATTGAAGCGAACAAAGTCCTCGCTACAGCTCTTAGTCTCGACAGTCTCAATGATCGCACCTATGCGGCACGTCTCCACGTGCTCAGCCTTCTCTTCGTCGGTGATCTCCAAACCGACCCTCTCAGCCAGGAAACGAAGTGGCAGGACGTGTCGGCGAAGACCCTGCACTGAGAATAGATCGAGCATCGCCTGCGGGAGCAAACGCTCTGATGAATCAAAGGCACGATCCAAGGCAACGAAGAACGCCGTGTGGGACAGCAGCGTTGCCGGCAGCTTAGGGTTTGCCGCGTCATGGCTTAGGAGCCAGGACACGAAGCCCTCCAGCAACTGGATCGTCCATGCGCCGGACAGGGCTGTAGCCGCAAGCCGAGCTTCATGCCCAAGACGCTCATGATTCAAGCAGCTCCTGCAGTGTCCGCGCCCCTTACCCACTATTGAGATTCCACAACCCGGACAAGCGTGCCAGGCCTCTCCAGAGGATCCACAGTCGATGCAGTGGGGTGACCCACTCTCAGTAAGTCCTGCAATAGCGCGGTACCGGCGGCAGTGGACGCACGTCGAATGCGTAGGCCTGTTCCTGCACGGCTCGCAGATACGCCCGATCAGATTCCCCTCCCCTCCCCAGGTCAACCTGCTGGTGAGGCGACCGCAGCTTGAGCAGGCCTCAGTCTCTCTGAGGTTCGGAGCGCACGATGGGCACGCCACTGCGTCCGTCCCAATGCGTACACCAGCCCGCGGAACGGACTTGCCGCAGCGAACACACGAACGGCTCGCACGCTGACATTGGCCGCATCGAGGGGCAGACGCATCTCTTCGATGAACACGGGCCATCCCATCACACCCACCACATTCAACCTGAATAAATTCAGTTACATAGCAGGAGGAGCAGTACGCTTTCCCTTTGTGGCGGCGGTGCATCTTGGCCACTTCTCTGCCGCAGTTATCGCACCATCGCTGGCGTGGCTCGGCCGGGATGCCACTCACTTTGCTGCTGCCTTAACCAACGCAGATGCCCTCTTCTCTCTCCAACCGTCGGGCTTTGTGAGCCTTAGGTGCTTCAGCCAGGATGCCAGACTTTTCTGAGCCTTCTGCGGAGCCTTCAGGCTGTGGCGAGGTGACAGATGTTGACCAATACAAGCCAGCCAAGATGGAGGCTTGGCCGTTTCAAAGGTCTGCCGTGAGATTCTACCCTTGACCATGAGCCGGCCCATGGAATCTGGCCACTGGACTGCCAACTCTTGGACCAGATCAAAGTACACCGACCTGACAAACGGGCTCTGGCTCTCAATGGGCACGCCCTTGGCGCTTAAAGGTGCGCGAAACATACCCCAACGTCGCAGCAAAGCGACTCCCCTGACCAGCTCCGGCAAAGGGATGCGTTCCTCCAAAGTGGGCACTCCCCGTCCAGCCAAGGCGTCGATCAGCACCTGCTGACCTGGCGGAACCGCGGCCAATTCGGTGACTCGCCTGGTTCGCGACAAGTGATCGATATGGCAGTTGTGGCAGATCGATGTGCCCGCCAGCTGCCGATGAGGAATGATGGGCGCCGCGCACCCTGGACACACCACCAGCAGGGGCGAAAGGTGATACGGGCAGCTTGTCACGAAGGACAGTCGCCAGATGCGCTGGTAGATATTTTGCTCGGCAAGACAGTCCGGGCAGACCTGCAGCCCAGCCAAGGTGCGGGTCCGATGAAAGACCCCGATAGGATTGATCCATGTGCCACGGCCCGGCCCTTTCCTGACACCAGGGCCGGCAATGGCGACCTCATAGCTACGAAGGGACATGGCTTCAACCACCGCCGGCGCCAACCTGCACCGCTCTACCAAAAGCTTGGCCACACGCTCGTCTGAACCTCGATCGATATCCCTATTCCAAAGCTGCGCTCGCGGTAGAAGCGTGGAATAGAACCGGTAGTGATCGGCGCTGTGCGCGCCTGCCAGCCGAAGCAGGTAAGAGCTCAGGAGCTCCCCTTCCACCGGAAGAACACCCCGGTGGAAGGGAAACAGCTCAGACTGAGCGAGCGACGGTGTCCCAGCCATCAGAGCGTGTCCACTCCAGACTCTTCAGCAGATCCAGGGTGATCTGCTCGGTACCCGATTCAATGGCCGCCACACTTGCTCGGCGGAGTAGCTTTACGGTCTGGCCAATAGTGTTCCCAGCCATCGAGAACACCGTGGTAGCCAGCTCCCTCTCGATCAGTTTGGAGGGCTTTGCGAGAGGCAGCAGCTGCTCGTAGGAAGCAAGAAAGCTCAGGTACTCCTTGTCCAGACTCCACTTGGGCAGCGCTATCGGCTCAAAGCGTGACTTGAGCTGGGGATCCAGATTCAGCGCGTTGATGGCCTTCTCAGTCCCCGCCGCCACGATTGGAATTCGCAGCTCGTTACTCAAGTTCCTGATTGCTGCTAGAAGGTCGGCAGTCGCCCTGCCTGCCTCGGCAACGTTGTTGAACTCGTCCAGTGCCAGCATCTGCACATTGGCGTAGACCATGGCTGACTTGGCCTGCCGCTTCTTATGAGCAGCCCGGTCCCCCTCACGGTGGGATATGCCCAGAATCCACAGGATGAGTGACCAGAACTCGGACTCATCCGGCTTACTTGGCATCTCAACCTTCAGGACGGGAACAACCAACTTCCCCTCCTCGGTTGCTCCCATGGGATGGCGCTTCACGAAGTAGTCGATGATCGAGCTCTTTCCGTTCCCACTTCGTGCAACGAGAAGGATGTTGTTGGGCCGCAGGTTCTTGGGGAAATTGCGCAAGTCGTCAAGCTCATCCAGAGCCTTGATTGCGGCGGTGTACCCAACCCATCGGTCCTGACGGCAGAACTCAATGCGGTCCTTGTTGGGCTCATCCAAGACTTCGGCAACTTCCGGTAGCAGGTGCTCGGCGCTCATCGTTTCAGGGACACACTGAAGGGGGTGATGGGTTCGGCGAAGGGATCGTCACCAAAACTCTGATCATTGGCACCCTTCTGACCGTGGATGCTCTCATCGTTGGCAGCAGACGGGACAGCAACGGTACGGGCAGGCTGCTTCGCCGGAGCAGGCCGCGTACCTGGTGGCCTACGTGCTGCCGAGCGACGAGCGGCCTTAGCCGACTTGGTCGCGTTCAGTGCGTCATCCACTCGTTGGCGAAGGCGATCGACCGTGTCAAAGAGCTGGTCCTCATCAACGCCCTTGAGTCCCTCTTCCTTCAGGCGCGATGCAGCTGCATTGAGTTCCCACAGACTGATCGCAGGATGCGCGACGTTGCGGTACTTCACAGCCGTGTACCGGTTATCAGCCGGATCCAGGAAGTAGGTAACACTGATATCCCGCGGATCTCGACGAATCAGATACTTGGCCTTCTGCTTGGTCTTCGGATCAACACTGTTGATGTAAGGGTCCAGGACGCGGTCGTAGTAGTGGACGTTGTCCAGCTGGTAGCCATAGCGCTGAATCGTGCGCTCTTCATAGGGCATGAAATCCAGCTGCACCCGCGCAGGATCTTCTGGCGCAGGCAGAAGGCCAATACCCGGCTCTTTATCAGAGCCGGAGATGCCCCTCTCCCATGCAACCAGGGGAGTCATCCCGATGCCAGAGTGGATGTTCTTGTGGTACTTGTTGACGATGTAGTCCACCAGATAGGCCTCCAGTTCCTTGAGGGTCATTGCCGCCTTGGCCTCAGAGTCGTAGCCCTTGCGCTCCTTCGGATTGGAGAAGGTCTTCCCTGGCAGCCCGAGGAAGATTCGTGCGGCTGTTCCCATCAAGCGCTCGATATGACCACCGTAATGCGGCGTCTTCTTCATTCGGTACTGCAAATCGATCTGGTAGTCCTCGCAGGCACGTGAAAGCGCTCTGGATCGGAACTCTTTGGCGTTGTCCGAATGGACCTTGCCCATCACGCCCCACGCTGGCCATTCACCTGTGACGCCCAGATAGGCCAAGTACTCGCGCTTCTGGCAGATGGCCTGCGATAGGCAGATGCCCACTGCAACCGACGAGGGTGGATCCATCGACAGATAGAGACCTGCCACCATTCGCGTCCTGACATCAATCGCCAACGTCAGATACGGCCGTCCGATCGGCAGCCTGCTGACTTCATCGACGACGATGACGTTTGCAGGGGTGTGATCAATCTGGATGACGCTATAGGGATGATTAGCGTTCGGGAAGGAGCCGCGGAGGGGCTGGTACTGATCCCGGGCTTCATCGCGCAAGCCACGCTTTCGCAGCGCAGTCGCCTTAGGAATATCTCGGATGCGGGCCCGTACCGTGATGTGGCTAGGCACCTTCAGCTTCATCCGACGGCACCGCCGCTTCACCTCGTCCACCACGTCCTGTGCGGTTCCGCGATCTTCCGACAGGTACTTATCGTCGATCGCCGACTGAATGACCGACTCTTGCTCTGCGCTGAGCATGCGCGTTCCAGTGCGAGGGCCAGCTTTGGCAGGGACTAGAGATGACACATGGCCACTCAGCAGAAAGGCTCTCAGCCACTTGTAGAGCGTAGTGAAGTGGACACCCGCGACCTTGGCCACCTCCTCCACGTCCGCCCTGTACCGCACGGGTTTTTCCAGAAGAGGTTTGATGAAGAACAGGCGACGCTGGCCTTCGGCCCACTCCTCATCCGAATAGAGAGCAAGGTCCCGCTCAGCCTGTTCCTGGGTGGAATCGGCCTCCACGATCGGGGTCAGCATCTCCACCCGTAGCGTTTTGCTCTCTCCCGTACCCAAGTCCTTGGCAAGCACACTACTGTGCGTCATCACGTGAGTGACCACGTATCGGCGCCCTTCGCAGCTGACTTCAACGCCAGGCGCGACGGAATAGAATTTTCGAGAAGGTCCTAGCACTTAGGGCACCATCCAGATGGTTGAAGCCATGGTCAACGGCTCATTGAGATCGCAGCCGACTCGGCCGTCGCCAACCATCTTCCACAGCATCGGGATCGACCGAAGCCTGCTTTCAGATGACATATAGGTGGCAGCGAGCAAAGCCTGGGGCGTAGTTGGCCCCAGGGCCTTCAAGGTGTAGAGCAGCTGCCCGGTGGTCAGCTCCTGCTCGGCAAGGCGCAGAAACCGGCGCAGGAACTTCACGTTGGCCAAGAAAGGCGTTCGGATGTGCTTCTCGGTCATGACCTTGAACCGCCAGCCGTTCTGACGACAGAAACGATAGGCCGCCCCGAAGCGAGCCCTGTACTTCTGCCAGTTCTCTCTCAGCTCTTCTTGGTACTTCACTTCGTAGACCACCACTTCCGCGCCTGGTGCGATGAAGGTGGCCCGGACGTCGGGCGTGTATCGCCTGCGTGCCCCGTCCTCTTCGTGATGAAGGGAGAACGGCTGCACCAAGATCTCCGATACCCGTGGATCGAAGTCAAGAAGCTCGATCAGGTCTTGCTCCAGCGTCGATTCAAATGCTGCCGCGCCATCTTCAAGCGCGATTCTGCCCGAGAGCCCTCTCGACCTTACTCCCACAAGCCTTTGCGGCTCATCCGAAGCCATTAGCGCCATTAGCTATGATCCAGTCATCCAGAAGCGTTGATAGGGTGAATTCAATTAGCGAGGTTTGCTTTGCTGTACGTAAAACAATCAGTGACTTAGCGCCTCGCAGGGTAGCTTCGTTAACTATACTTCACACCAAACGCGGAGAAATTGACGTTGTCGCGCTGGAGGCGGTGTTGTCGACAGCGCGAGCGAGGGTGATGGCCCAGCGTGCCAATATTCGCGTCTTCTTGCCGTGGGGGTCACCATGAATTGCTTGGCACTTGAAGTCGATTGGCCGGCTGCGGCCGCGGTATTTGGCGCCGTGACCCAGGGTCTTGGGGCGATAGCAGTTGCGATTGTTGGAGGCTTGGGACTTAGCACGTGGAAGCAGCAGTTGCGTGGCACACGGAGCCAAGCCCTTGCTGAGGACGCCTTGAGTTTGGTTTACCGGGTGGTGGACGCGATTGGACACATGCGCCAGCCCTTTGCTTTGGCTGGCGAGATGAAGTCGGTTCATCGTGGGGAGGAGGAGAGCGAAGAGGATTTTGATCTTCGAAAGGAGTACGGGGTGGTCGAGATTCGCTACCAGCAACATGCAGAAGTTGCATCACAGTTGGCGGCCCTTCGCTTTAGAGTCCGTGCAGCCCTCGGAAAGGAGGCGCAGGACGCCATAGAAGAGATCCTGAAAGTGCTCCGCGGGGTGCGCAATGAAGCAGCCGCGGCTGGTCGCCTGAAGAAGATCATGCTTCACCATGCGCACCTTCTCGACAGGTACCCAAGCGACGACCAGATCAAAGCTTACGAAGGCTCTCGAGATAGATTGGCTCAAGCTGAGGATCGCGTTTGGGCCGCTGATCCCGAGTTCGACAACGTCGTGCACGAGCTATCTGAAGCGGTGACAAGGGCTGAAGCCGCGCTGAGATCGTTTGCCACCGTTGGTAGGTCAGCTGCCTGAGCAGGAGTTGTCCGGCTGTTCGTTACTAAGGCCATTGCTTTGCTTGCGCTGGTCACACCTGCATCAGCGCAGGCCTCAACTTTCAACTCGACGGCAGCCAGAGATGCTGCCGGATGGATGCTAAGAATTAGGAGATGCACCTCCAATGGCATACGACTACGTATCAAGCTCTCGAGCGATCCAGACTCGCCTGATGGCGATGGGGCTGATGCCGCATCACTTGGTCATGATTGGCGCATTTGTCACGGCTTATGGTCTGTTTGAGACTACCCTTGAGCGCGCACTGTGGTCCTTGAGCGGCGTGCCCATGGAGGGCAAGCGGCCATTTACAGAAACGATGAACGCTAGCCAGCAGTTTGAAATGCTAGGTGCCGGTAGCCCCAAGCTCAGCGACGACTGCAACGCTGTACTTGCTGTGGCTGCCTGCGCTGCGCGAGATCTCCATGAATACCGTAATAGCTTGGTTCACGGCTACTTGGTGAGCTTGGGACCTGGGACCGTACCCTCCTTCATGAAGAACCCTCACTGGTTCGGGGCTTCCGGTAGGAGAAAAGCGCACGGTGATGCCTTCATCGATGAGCCATATCAAGATCTAGTGCTTGTGGCGGCATGGAATCTCTTTGGGGTGGTACGGACTGTTGAAAGGGCTTTCAAAGATCCAGATGCCGAGCAGGTGATCATTGGGATGAAGGCCGATGTCGATCGTGCCAAGAGCTATGCAGGTGAGACCCGTCACCGTGCTGCGCTAGCCAACCACGAGAAGAGCTGACTGCTGAGAGCGCGTTCGTACTCGCCAGATCCTAACCCCGAGCCACTATCCTGGCCCGTGACCCGTGTCGCTCTGCAAACCTCCGGCATTGACCTTAGCCCTGGCGATGCGGCTTAAGTTTGGCGTTCTATGAACCTCGACTGTTGGATGCCCGGTGCAGCCCTCAGCGAAGCGAGTCACGGGTTGCGTGCCATATGGGCAGAGTGACATGAGCGGCACGGGCTAGTGTTCACACATCGAGATTGAGAGAACGCTAGCGCACGCCTCTCTCCAGGTGTCAATGGGAAATATTTTTTTGATTGATCCCTAATCCCATTTCGATGGTTTGATACACGACTGGCCTTCTCTGAAGCAGCGGTTGATGTACGAGAACCTTCCCCTTCTAGGTGGCGATGAATTCGATGAAACCTTACTATCGGGGGTGGGCAGTAGTCGCTTGCAGCGACCTGATGCCAGCACTGCAATCCGGCTTTCTGGCCCACGCGTGACACCTATTCGGAACGTAATTGCTTTTGGAGCTCTTATGGAGCGCATGATTAAGGACGAAGGCTTCGTTGGCAGAGCCTTGGCGATAGCAACCAACGAGGATGGCCGCTGGGTCGCTAATCAAGCAGAGTTTGATGGCGTGACTACAGACAAGCTATCCGCGACAGCGCATGCTGCACTGGTTACGGCCGTAGGGATCTACTGCGGCCGGAACCTTCTAAGCGGCGACTACCTAGAGAGAGCCCTCACTACAACTACAGTAGGTGAGGCGCGCGCTTTGATTGACGAGTTGAAGCCGATCATTGACGGCCAGTAGCCTTCACGGAGGCCGGACTTACGCACCAAGCTCCTCCAGTGGAAGATCACTCTTGGAGCGGGCCAATCGCTTTATTTGTGATAGCGCGTGAGCAATTCGATTCACTATGCATCGCGTAGTCTCGACGGAGATTGGCTTGCAGTTGCACTCGATGCATAGCTTAGAGGAGGAAGACCGTGGCTGATCTAAAAAAGCGCCTAGCTGCTGCTATTAATAGTGTCAGGTTGAAGTCGATCGGTAGCACGCACGAAAGGGCTATTGGAACTTTGCTCTTTCGCTGGAAGGAATTTGCAGCTACCGATGGTGCGGATCACGAGGGGATGACAGCTGAGTTGGAACAGCTCCTGCAACTGCTTGAGGCTGCGGCGAATCAGGAGGGAGCCGATGATGCGGTCAGAGCGCAGGTGCTAGAGATGCTCTTTGCACCTCCAGCCACCACGTCCCTTAGCGCTGACAAGAGCCTGAAGTAGGCTTTGCTGTCGGCTCTGCTGCTACATTTAGGCCGCACAGCCGTTGCCAAGTTCGTCGGCCAAGAAATCTGGCGCGACAGCCCCTACCAATGCCCTCATCCGTCGTGGGTAGGGGCTTCCAGGCGCCTTACGTTCTTGGCGCGGACGTACCAGTAGGCTCACGCGGTAGACAGGTGCCCAGCAGCGGTGCAAGGTATGGACTCCGAGTGAAAGCGGAGGCCACGTATGAAGCCCACCATCCTGGCATTGGACCTGGAAGGGACGCTCATCTCCAATGCAATCAGTCAGATTCCGAGGCCTGGTCTGCATGCGTTCTTGAACGCTGTTCGGTCTCACTTTGATCACCTTGTGTTCTTCACCACGGTACCCGAGGCCAGGGTTAGAAGCATTGCCAAACTGTTGGTAGGCGAAGCCACGGCTCCAGAGTGGTTTGCCGACCTCGTCTATGTATCGTGGTCAGGCCACACCAAGGATCTCTCCTTCGTTTCGCCTCGTCTGGGTGAGGCATTGCTGCTTGATGATCACGGTCCGTATGTGAAGCCGGGGCAGGAGCATCTTTGGGTTGAGATCTCTCTGTTCGGGTCCCCCTACTCGTCGAAGGACGATGGGTTGAGCGTTGCGTACCGGCAGTTGGTTGAACGCGTTGCGGTTCTCAGTGGCAATGGCTATTCGCCAATTGCTATTGATCCTAGGTAGCCATGCGCTTGCTGGTCCTCTCGGATCTGCATAGCGAGGTTTGGCACGATGCCAATGCCACCGCCAAGGCTGGACTGGAGACGATACAGCCCGATCTCCGCGTATCGCAGCCTGACATCATTGTGCTCGCGGGCGACATAGAGGTCGGCGTTCGCGCCGTGGCATGCTCACATGAGGCGTTCTCAGGCCTACCGGTCATCTATGTTCCAGGAAGCCACGAGGGATATGGCCACAACCTCGATTCGCTCAAAAGGGAATTGGGAGCTGCATGTGTAGCTACCGGACATATCCACTACCTGGAAAGGCGTGAGTTGATTCTTGAAGGTGTTAGATTTTTGGGCGCGACACTGTGGACAGACTGCCGGCATCTGGGATCTGATCACTATCAGGCATCCATGGCGGAGGCTAGCACCAGGCTCAGTGACTACAGAAGAATCAGGCTGGCCAAGGGCGGCTACCGTCGCATACGGCCAATGGATACAGTGCAGTGGCACAGCAAGATCGACGGTGGCCTGAGTAAAGATTGACTGAGCTCTTTCAGGGCCACACCGTTGTCGCAACGCTCATGGCGGCATGCCGCAGGTCCATCACAGAGCTCTACCGAGACCAGCACCTGTCGGCGGCATTTGCCTCCAATTTAGATGCGTTGATTGAAAAGTCAGATCTTTGGATCCCCGGCCCTGCCCATGATTCGATGGACTACCCGATAGGTGAATCAAAAATAGTTTGCAGCCCATTATGCTATCCAATGGCCGAGCCAACGGAGAAACGATGTTGGGGGAACCCACACTACGACCCAAGTTTCGTAGCCGTCCTTTAGATGTGATAGCCGGCTCATTTCTGCCAGACCTGCATAAACCTAATTTTCTATCCGGATCAATCATGAATCCCGAATCGGGCAAGGCAGTTCGCAATGGCACGCACGGCAACTCCTTAAATATCTAGAACTAATAGTCAATATAAGACCAGTCAGTCCGGATTCTTGATCATTATCGAGCCCCCAATAAGCTCAACGTGATTGGCATTGCCTGATAATCATCATAACGGCTCAGAAGTTTTCGACGTATCTAATATTGCATCCCTACACTGCCGGCCGGCTCGCTGCCGGCCGGCTCATCCGCACCACCACGGAAGGAGGCTTGACAGATCTCCGTCCGTGACACCAGGCGCGCTGATGAGACAGGAAACACGATCGTCCGCATGCGGACGCGATCAAGCGATCTATCATAAATTATAGGAAAGTTGCCGCAATTGAGGCACACATCGCTTGGGTTGAGTTGCTTCCATGCACATGCTTCCTACACGGCAGTCTGGACTAGCTTGCGCAATTCAATGGCAGTAGATTTAAGTTCATTCACTCGGCGCCATCTTCGCGCCAATCGCGAATCGCGAGAGAAAATCGTGCAAATCCTTTGGCATCAAGGCTTCTCGAAAGTTTGTCGCTCAATCGCCACGTTCGCGCATCAATAGCATTGGCGAGGGGTGTTTGCGTATCAGAAGAAATGGTTTAGCGTTTCGGGGATGAATCCCCTTGCCATCCAGCACCATGTCCTTCAGTCCCGTTCGCCAAGCGAACTCACTGAGCGGATCACGAATGAGCACGGCTTGTTCGTTCCGATCACGGAAGCATGGCAGGTCATGGGCTTTCGAACCTACGGGGCAGCTCGTAGAGCCGCTGCCAATGACCGACTGGGCGTCCCAGCTGTGTTGCTTCCCGGAAGACGCACTCGCGTCATTCGATCGGGTGACCTGGCCGATTGGTTGTTTGAGCAGTACAAGCGCCCAGATAACCTGAACGCAAAAGCAAACGATAAGGAGCAAGCGCACTAAGTCGCCAGCCCATAAAACGAGGCCCGTGCTTGCGGAAGCACGGGCCTCGGGAACCGCTAGGGTATGTCTGATTTGAACGCCAGACGTCCCTACGATACCACCTCGTGGGGCCCCGTCAAAGCGGGGAGGCCAATCTTTTTGCCTAAATTATGGCCAGATTGCCAAATTCGGTGCAGCCGCCGGATTCATCAGGCGTGGAACATGCTGCCACAGTTATCTGTGCGGACGATCTTAAGTCGTGCGCGGAGGCTTCCTGGTCTGCGGGCTGCCGCCCCCGGACGAAAAGCGACCTTGCAAACTTCATCAGTTTGGAGGACACGGTCGCACACCTTCGTTCCTTGGGGTTACCGGAGGAAGGCATCTGCTATGTCATTCAAGCACTCAATAGTCCTCCCGCCAGAAAGGTTGGCGGTGCACATCAGCGAAGCCGCGTTGGAGAGATTCAGAGCTTCGTGCAGAGTGGCTTTCGGGTAGATCCTAGGGCGGCGACGATACAGTTTGAGTCGAGCTCTGAGCACGATTTCGCTATATGCGTCAGCGCTCACCCGTCCACGCTGTTTCTGATCGACCAGCCCACCACGGTCTTCGCGCCGTGGCGGACACCGGCTGGCCGCCTCCACAGCTATCAACACACGCCTGACTACCTCGTCATCCATCGCGACAAAGTAGTTGTGTATGAAGTGAAGCCACTAGAAGCGCTGACTGCCTTACAGAAGGAAAGTCCTCACCTCTGGGCATATGAGAGTGGCCAATTTACTTATAAGCCGCCCCACAAGTACTTTGGTGAGCTTGGCATTGTTCACCAGGTTGTGCCGGCAGAGACTATCTCGTGGATCTATTCGGAGAATCTAAGGCTACTTGCAAGCCAGGAAATATCCAATTCGGAGCGCGACGAAGGGTCACTCTCCGCAATTAAGAAGTTTGTCGCCAAGAAGCAACCGACAAGCTTGGCAGCAATTGTCGACAAGCTGCACTTGGAAACTGGAACGGAGATTCTCCGAGCGATCTGCGATGGCCATGTATTCGTCGATCTCCAGCGCTGCAGCCTGTGGGACCCCGAGAACACGTGCATCTGCATCACACCGGCCGACGCCTGCAATGTAGGAAGGGCTGTGGAAGCGTTGGCAGCCGCAGCAGTTCGCGGTGCCGATGTCTCGTGGGTCACCTGCGATCCAAAGCATCTACCACTCGTCGGCATCCGCTACGCGATCGCGACGGGGATGGATCCTGCGGAGTTCAGCGGCGTCAGCAAGTTCGGAAAGCGTACCGAACAGCGGATCAAGAAGCTCTACATGACGCACGGCATTCGTGGCCTGTACCCAAATTGGGATAAGTGCGGCAGGAAGCCGACTTTCACTAGCGATGACATCGAGTTTGCAGGTGCGAGGATCAGGACTGATCGAGGTAGCCCACACCATGACTCTGTTCAGCAGTCCTATGCCAGTTACAAGCTCGATGTCGCTCAAGCCGTGAGTGATGGGCGTGCGCTCAAGCTTGTTGGCCTCTCTACCTATTACGGACTCTGGAACAGTCGACGCCACAATGCAAAGGACGCCTATGGGATCGGTGGCAAGCGCAGGGCAAACGCAGACTCTGCCTATGGCGATCCATCAGTCCAGAAGCCGCTGTGTACCCTCCCATTCCAGGTGTCACACAGCGACCACTGCCATCTGCCGGTACTTTGTGAGGAGTCTGAGCGTTCCCCTCAACTCAGTAGCTTTTTGTGCCACAAACACAAAGAGATACTCGCGGCCGTCATCAGATTCGAGTCTCCTAGCGCGGCGACACTCGGCCTTCTGATGCGTCAGTGTGTTCGGAAGCATGGGTATCTCAGTCGCTACATCTACCACGACTGCGGCTCTGACTTCTTGAGCAAGCAGTTCTGCATCGCGGCAGCGGAACTCGGAGTGTCCTTGATCAGGCGCCCGCCTGCAAAAGCTAAAGCGGGGAGTGAGATCGAGCGCTATCACTGGACCATTCAGGAGACTGCGGTAAAGGGTGCTGCCGGCTACATTCCAGCCGTAAAGACCATGCGCGGCACCTCCGCAAGTCATCAACCTAAGAACCTCCCTAAGCGCAAGCTCCGTGATCTGATGATTGATCTCAACATTGCAATGGCCTGGATCAACGATGGCTCAGCCTATGGAGATGAAGGAGTTGACCGGATTGCCCTGCGGCTTCGCTCGGAAGAGCTCTTCGGTGCTCAAGGCGTTCCTTGTGATTTGGACTTCAGGTTCTACGTCTACACGTCGCCCTTCATGAAGCCGATTAAGGGCAAGACGGAGACCAGAGGCGCTATACGTTGGGAAGATCGGCGGTACTACTCTCCTGTATTGATCGGGAAGTCGATAAAGGTTAGCGCGCTGCACCCTCGACTTGACCCGGAGTCCGGTGGATCGGTGATGTACTTCTTCTTGGACGGCCAGTGGCACACGGCAATCTGTCGTGAGGGGCTTGCCTCTGCGGGTAGAAGTGTCGAGTCCATCTTGATGGAAGCTGCGCACGACCACGAAGCCAGAGGCACGACAGCCAGTCTATTGCCGCTGCACGAAGCAATCGAGATTTCACGTCGCGCAAGGCGAGCCACCGACGAAGCGTCGTCCATTGCCGCCTCCAGTCAGACTCAACCAAGGCCTGTGCTCGCTGGTGAATATCAGGCAGAACTAGCGATGTCGACGGAAGAAGGTGGTCGGAACAGCGATTCTGAGCAGGCACACCCAAGCGCGCCGCATGACGACACAGCTGCGGGACCTCCGGAGGGAAGTACCAGTACTGACTGGGAAGACGTTAGTGAACTTGATATCTATGAAGGCGGTGCCCAGTGATTGCGTGTCCTAAGACCAGATTTGTCTCCGAGCTTGAGAATATGGCTCCGGCTTTCACGGTCGCCCCCATCATGCATCAGAACTTTTCAATCCTCTGGCGCTATCTGAAGGCGTTTACCGGGCTCAGCAACGGCGGCGACATCATTCTGATAGTAGGACCTTCCAACAACGGCAAGTCTCAGCTATTGGGGCTTCTCGCACGGCATCTTAGGGATACGCTCTACACACACGTAGAGCTAGGCCATATCCCCATCATTGGCGCAAGGGCAAATCCCTCGCAGGATTCCCGAATGACGCCGAAGCAGCTGATCCGTGCGCTTCTTGAAGATGGAGGCCACCCGCTGTTCGATCCTGCGCGCATAGAGCGAGCAGGCTTCTACCCCACGCCAAGGAGCCACAGTGAGGACGTGTTGCTTGGGAATTTGACAGAGCTCGTGTCCCGCCGCGGGGTTCGGTACGTCTTGATTGATGAAGGCCAGGCTATCACTCGCACCAAAGACCCAAAGTTCGCCGCAACACTGATGGAGTCTCTCAAGAATTTGGCAGGGCCTGACAGGAACCTTGTAGTGTGCGGAGGCTATGACCTACTTGAGCCTGCACTTTCTATACGTTCGCACTTGGCCATGCGAACAGTCGTGCTCCACTTGGCTCCGTATGACCTGACGACAGGTTTAGGCGAGTGGGAGCGAATTCTCAAGACGATGTCAAAGAGCCCCAAACTGTTCGGCTTGGGAAAGATCCTTATCGATTCGGCGAGCATGCTGATTGAGGAGTCGAACGGATGCGTTGGTGTTCTTGAACGCAGGCTCAAAGACTGTTTGTCCTGGTGTGCAGCTCACGGAATTCCGTTTGATAAGACGTCTCTCGCTGAGCGCCGTCCCACCAAGCTGCAGTGGGAGGTGCAGCGAAAAGACATCGCAGATGGGATGGATCGGCTTCAGCAGGTGGAATGGAAGGCAGATTCAGAGGGCGAGCTTACGTTGATTGGCGCTCCTGGCAAGATGCCACCCAAGTCCACGAAGGTGCCACCTAAGCCCAAGAAAGGGCGGCCATTCCAGCGCAATCCTGATCGCTACCCTAGCGCGCAATGACTACTTTTCTTCTGAAATTAGATCCGATCGGGCTCGGAACAGAGGAAGTAGAGTCTTTGACTTCGTTTCAGTCACGTTTAGCCGCGAGTAACGGCCTAACACCCCGTCAGCTGTCAGGGATTGTCAAACGGGTACGCGCGTACGATGAAGCTGCCGACCCCGCGCGTGACCGCCGTGTACCTCGACCGCCAACTGACGCACGCTCGGAGCTCGATCTTCTCGCGGAGCTAAGCGGTAGCCCTGACTTGACTCGCCTGACATTTCTTCCGCTATCGTCTGACGGATGTAGTCCTCGCAACACGTCACTAAGAACTGCACGAGCATGGTGCGAGCAGTGCTTTGTCGAGGACCGCAAACGTATGCGTCCCGCGTTCGACCGCTTGATATGGACATCGCGATTTATGATGCGATGCCCCTTTCACAAAGTTCTACTCAGGACGATCTGCCCACGGTGCACTCAACCTCACACTGTTTACTCGAAAGGTGACGGCTCCAATAGGGGACAACTGGATCAATGCATTCACTGCAAAGCTAGTCTGGTTGGCCCTGATCGACTGGTTCGCCCCGAGTTCAGGCCTTTTTTTGGCGAAGCTGAAGTTCAGGAGATAGTTGGTGCGATCTCGGCTGGCGATCTTACGCGAACCAATGCGAGTTGCCTGGCAGAGTTCTACGGGGCGTTGGATCACGAGGATTGGCCAGATGAAGGAGCTCACTCGGAGTTAGCACCAACCATTCCCCACTGGAACATTCCGACGATAGCCAACATTGTAGGTACTGCTTGTAAGTATCAGGTTTCCGCAGTCTCTCTGATCCGTACGCCCAGGTTGGCCGCGGAGCAGGCAAGTCGATTTGCCTTCGAATCACAGTTCGTGCCGGGCCGAGCGCGCATTAAAGCAGAGGGTCTATTGCTCCAGTCGATCCGGACAACGCTGGAGTCCGGGCTTCTTGCGCCTCCTGATCACCCTATACCTACGCTTGCCCAGGTCGGCGCGATGTTCTACATGAGAGATCTAGGTTTTTCGCAATTGTTTCCGGATCTCACAGATGAATATCTTAAGCGGACGCGCAGGCAGGCCGCTCGAATTTTGATGGATCAACCGGATTAACGAGATGGACCGCACGCCACTGAGCCCTGTCGCTCAGGGCGTTTTGACTAGCGCGCTCATAAGCGGTGAGCGTCATTTCATCGTTGCAGAGAAGATGTTCTGCCTTGGGCTTCCCTATAGAAGTGCTCGCTTGATCGCCCATGAGATCTTTGACTTCGGTATTGCTGTTGTGGACTGGGGTGTAAAGGGGTATCGAATAGAGCTAGACGAACCCCTGATTGCCTGGTCGTTGATTCAGGCGCTCTGCAGAAGCCCGGTGACTAGCGTGGTTCGGACACCACGATGCGACCCAGTTCCTGAGCACGTAAGGCTCTCTGGGGCCTCAGCTCTAGCGTTAGTCGCCGGGCTAGCTCCTCCAGCCACCCGGCGGCTGGCCGTCTTTCACGAAGACGCGGGGGACATCATTGCGTGTCAGCTTCAACCCGGCCAAGGCACTGTAGGAATTGATGAAATCGAGCTTTGGCGCGTGCCGCCTGCAGCTCTCGCTGGCCCCAGCTGCCATGTCGACCTCATCTCACTTTTTCTCGCATGCCGAGAGCAGAGCGAGCCGCACGTGGTCCTGCTCCTTCAGAAGGCAATATTGGACCTGTGGACCTCGCCCCGCTGTTGACGAGCTAAGACTGGGGCCCTACAGCCGAGGGCCTCATATCACGTCAATAGAATCAATGGCTTGGACTGTGAAGGTGCCGCCGGCGGGGCGGGCGACAAACTTTGTTGGAAATCAGCGTCAATCTTTAATGGTCTGCACAGGCTTAAACCTTCTCCCCGCCCCACGCATCCGATTTCCGACAACCCGTCTGGAATCCCCATGTTCCGCCCAACGCTGCCCGTCCTGCTCCTGCTCCTCGCCGCCCTGCCAGTGGCAGCCGCTTCGCCCGGCCCTGATGCCGCCAACGAGCAGGCACGCCGCCTGATCCGCCAGACCATGCAGGACGCGCGCATCCCCGGCCTGCAGGTGGCGGTGGTCAAGGACGGCCAGGTGGTGCTGTCCGAAGCCTTCGGCCTGGCCAACGTCGAGAACGGCGTCGCCGCGACGCGCAGCACGCGCTTTCCGCTGAACTCGGCCACCAAGGCCTTCACCGGCGTGGCGGCCGCGCAGCTGGCGCAGCAGGGCAAGCTGGATCTGGATGCGCCGCTGGCGCGCTATCTCGATGCGTTGCCGCCGGCCTGGCAGAGGGTTCGCGTGCGCCAGCTGCTGGCGCACACCTCGGGCCTGCCGGACATCCTCGATGAGCGCGGGCTGCTGGGCGGCGGTACCGAGGCGCAGGCCTGGCAGGCCGTGACCGCGCGGCCGATGGATGCCGCACCCGGCCAGCGCTTCGCCTACAACCAGACCAACTACCTGTTGCTGGCGCGGATCGCGCGGCAATCGGGCATGCCGTACGAGCGCTTCCTCGCCAGCAGCCAGTTCGGCAAGGTCGGCATGGACCGCACCACCTTTGGCGACAGCTACGATCTGGTGCCCGACGCGGCGACGATGTACAGCCTGGCACCGCGTGCAACCGAGGCCGCCGACACGCCGCCGCGCCTCTCGCACTGGTTCTACGACATGCCGCCCAGCCTGTGGGCCGGCGGTGGCATCCTGACCACCGCCGATGACACCGCCCGTTGGCTGGCCGCGCTGGCCGACGGCCGCCTGCTGGGCGCGCCTGCGCGCACGCGCATGTGGACCGCCGAGCCGCTCGCCGATGGCCGGGCCGGCCCCTGGGCCGCCGGGTGGCCGGTGCTGCAGGCGGCGCCGGACCGTCAGGTGGCCGGCATCGGTGGCACGCGCTCGGCCTTCATCGTCTACCCCGACCGCGGCGTGGCGGTGGTGGTGCTGACCAACCTGGTCGGCGCCAACCCGCAGCGGTTCATTCCGCGCATCGCCGATCTTCATGCGCCTGCTGCAACAGCGCCCTGAACATCTGCAAGCACGCGCGTCTCGTCGGCCGTCTCAGCCACATGCAACACCAGTGTGTGCGGCAGTTCCAGCGTAGGGTGCTGGGCAATGGCGCAGAACGCGAACACCTCCGCCAAGGTGTCGCGGTCATGCCAGGTGGTCATCACGAAGTCCGCGCCCTCGCCCTCCAGCGATCCCAGGTCCACCGCATCATCCCAACCGCTGCACTCGATGCCCCAGGCCATCATGTAGCGGCAACCGCTGCGCACCAACCAGCCACTCACCCGCGCCTGCCAGTCCGCCTCCACGGCTGCTTCGACAGCAACAATGGCGCGGTAAGGGGAGCAGGCCCGTTCGGGCGGTGTCGCGCCGGGCGGCAGCCACAGGTATTCAACGGTGCCGTCCATGCCCAACCCGTCCTCTGTTCGCATGCGCCGAGGATAGCTGCCGGCCAGCGGCCGGCACCACCGCCGCGTCAGCCGCGCGGGCCGCCCATCACCGGCAGGATCGCGCCGCTGATGTAGCTGGCGCACGCGGGCGAGGCCAGGAACACATAGGCCGGCGACAGCTCTTCCGGCTGCGCGGGGCGGCCCATGTCGCTGTCCTTGCCGAACTCGGCCACGTCCTCGGCCTGCTTGTCGGCCGGGTTCAGCGGCGTCCACACCGGCCCCGGCGCCACGCAGTTGACCCGGATGCCACGCGGCAGCAGCTGGCTGGCCAGCGCCTTGGTGAAGGCATGGATGGCGCCCTTGGTCGCCGAGTAATCGATCAGTGCCTTGCTGCCGAACAGGCCGGTTTCCGAGCCGGTGTTGATGATGCTGGCGCCCTCGCCCAGATGCGGCAGCACCGCCCGTGCCATCTGGATGTAGCCGCCGATATTGGTCTGCAGGGTCTCCTGCAGGTGCGCGTCTTCCAGGTCTTCCAGACGTTCGCAATGCAGCTGGAAGGCCGCGTTGTTGACCAGGATGTCGATGCCGCCGAAGGCCTTGGCCACCTGCTTCACCGCCTTGTTGCAGAAGCGCGGGTCACGCACGTCACCGGCAATCACCACGCAGCGCCCGCCTTCGCGTTCCACGTGTTGGCGGGTGACGTCCGCATCCTCCGCTTCATCCAGGTGCAGCACGGCGACATCGGCACCTTCGCGGGCGAACAGCACGGCCACCGCGCGGCCGATGCCGGAATCGCCACCGGTGATGATCGCGCGCATGCCCTGCAGCTTGCCGCTGCCCACGTAATCCGGTGCAAGGAAGCGCGGCGCGAGTTCGAGTGCGTGTTCGTGGCCGGGCTTGGGCAGGTGCTGGGCCGGCATCGTTTCGGGCTGCCGGCGTGCGCCGGCCTGGGTGGCGGTCTTCTTCGTCGCCTTCTTGGTGGCGCGCGCATCCTTGGCTTTCTCCTGGTCCTGCAGGCGCCGCTGGCGCGACGCGACGCGTGCGGCACGCGGGTCACTCGACGCGGCCTTGCGGGTGGCGGTCTTCACCACGCGGGGGCGGTCGGTTTCGGCGACGGTCTTTGCCGTGGTGCTGCCTTTGCGCACCTTGGGCGACGCCTTGCGGCGGGCGGGGGTCTTCTTGGTGGTGGCCATGCAGGTCTCCTCGGGAGGGAAAGGGGCTGCCGGCCAGCGGCCGGCACTACCGGGGGCGGCGTGCGGGGGCGGCGTGCGCCGCTCGTGCAGTGTCCCTACCCGCGTTGTCGGTGGCAGTGAGCGCACCGTGTCCATCGCGTGCACGGCATTCATTCCGCCACCACGCGTGTCGTCGCACTCTTCAGGCCACGACACGAGGAATGCCCAGATGAAACATGCGATTGCCACCGCCGCCGTCTGCTTCGCCCTTGCCGCCTGCAGCAGCAGTCCGGTTGCCCAGATCCAGCCGATCGATGGCGTGATTTCCGGTCAGTGTCACACCAACATGGTGCGCGGCGCGGTCGGCCTCGCCGCCTCGGACATGACCGTCGAGCGCGCGCGCGTGGACAGCGACAGCCTGCACGTGCAGGTCACCCGCGGCAGCCGCGAGCACAGCGGCAACACCGCCAGCGGCACGGCCGATCCGGCGGCGGGTGCGGCGCAGGAAGGCGGTGATCGCCTGACCATCGAAACCGGTCGCACCAACAACATCACCGCGATCTACTGCGGGTAAGAGCCGTCGAGCAAGCTCGACGCTACGGGGCCGTTGCCCCACGGCGCTTTGCCAGCCGCCGCGCCCGGCGCAGCACCTTCAGCGTGGCCTGCTCCCACTGCCGCGGGCCGCGCAGGCCCGCCAGCGAGGTCAACTCGCCACGCTCCCAGCCGGCAAACACGCACGGGTCGATGTAGGCCTTGCGGCAGACCGCCGGGGTATTGCCCAGCCGCGCGGCCACCTGGCACACCACCTCGCGCTGCGCCTTGGCCAGCGCACGCTGGCTGGACGGCTCCGGCAGCTCGGTGGCGGCGAAGGTCTGCACCGCCGCGAGGGTGCCGCCCCAGGTGCGGAAATCCTTGGCGGTGAAGTCCTCGCCCATCACCTCGCGCAGGTAATCATTGACCGCACCGGAGTCGACCGGCTGCACGACACCGTCGTCGTCGCGGTACTGGAACAGCGCCTGCCCCGGCAGCTGCTGCACGCCGCGCACCAGCGTGCCCAGCCGGCGGTCGCCCACGGTCACCTCGTGCAGCTGCCCGGATTTGCCACGGAAACGCATGCGCACGCGGCCGCCGCGCAGCAGGTCCAGGTGGCGGTTGCGCAGCGTGGTCAGGCCAAAGGATTTGTTTTCCTTGGCATAGGTTTCATTGCCCACCCGCACCAGGGTGTCGGCCAGCAGCGCGACCACCACCGCCAGCACCTTCTCGCGCGGGAAGCCGCGCGGCTTGAGATCGCGACTGAGCCGGCGGCGCAGGGCCGGCAACGCTTCGCCGAAGGCGATGGTGCGGTCGAACTTGCCCGAATCGCGCACTGCCGCCCAGTCGGCGTGGTAGCGGTACTGCTTGCGCCCGCGCGCATCGCGGCCGGTGGCCTGCAGGTGGCCGTTGGCGTGGGCGCAGATCCACACGGCGGTGTAGGCCGGCGGGATGGCCAGCGCGCGGATGCGCTGCAGGGTGGCGGCATCGCGTACGGCGTGGCCATCGGCATCGCGGTAGGCAAAGCCCTTGCCTGCGCGGCGCCGGCTGATGCCGGGCTGGGTGTCATCGACATAGCGCAGGCCCGCCGCGCGTGCGGCCTGTCGTTCGGGGGTGGGGGCAGGAGGCATGCCGCCAGTGTGGCGATCGGCGCGGCGTGGCCACGTCAATAACGCAAGACAAACACGTGAGGGGGGCTTCGCGGCTATGCTCGGGTCTTCACAGTCCCTTCCGTTCCGGAGTCATGATGCCGTTCCAGATTCGCGCCCGTTCGCTCTCCGCCCTGCTGCTGCCGGCCGTGCTGGCGTTGTCCGCCTGCCAGGCGCCAGCGCTGGATGAGCAGGATTCGGCCACCGCCCACGCCCAGCAGGCCGCCGAAGCCGCCAAGGCCCCGGCCGATGAAGCCGGCAAGGCCACCGAAGCACCGCCGGCCGGCAACTGCGATGCCAGCCAGGTGCAGAGCCTGGTCGGCCAGGCCTACACCGACGCGCTGGGCAAGCAGGCCCAGGAAGATGCCGCCGCCAGCCAGGTGCGCGTACTCAAGCCCAACGACGTGGCCACGATGGAGTTCCTGGGCGATCGCCTGAACATCGAAGTGGACGAAAAGGGCCTGGTCAGCGGCGCTCGCTGCGGCTGACGGAAAGCCAACGCCGGCAAGGGTTTGCCGGCGTTTTGGTTGCACGCGCAACCGTGTATTGCGGCGTTGCAACAACTGTGATCTAGTCGAGGCATCCGGTGGCCTCATGATGCGCTCCAGGGAATGAGCGGGCACGAGTGTCCCTGCTCATTTCATTTCGCATCGAGGTAGAGATGGCCCCCCGCAACCGCCAAGGGCTTTACGACCCGCGCTCCGAGCGCGATGCCTGTGGATTCGGCATGGTCGCGCAGCTTGACGACCAGCCCTCACGTCTACTGGTCGACACCGCCATCGCCGCGCTTTCGCGCATGACCCACCGTGGTGGCGTCGCCGCCGACGGGCTGACCGGCGATGGCTGCGGGCTGCTGCTGCGCCGCCCCGATGCCTTCCTGAAACTGCTGGCCAGCGAAGCGGGCATCACCGTGGGTGCGCGCTTCGCCGCCGGCCTGGTGTTCCTGCCGCATGATGCCGAGGCCGCGCAGGCCTGCCGCACGCAGCTGCAGGCACAGGTGGAAGCGGTCGGCTGCAAGGTGGCCGGCTGGCGCGAGGTGCCCACCGATGACAGCGTCTGCGGCCAGCTGGCCCGCGACACGCTGCCGCGCATCGAACAGGTGTTCGTCGACGCCGGTGTCGGCCAGGATGACGGCGGCTTCGCGCTGGCCCTGTTCCTGGCCCGCCGCCGCAGCGAACAGCAGCTGCGCGGGCATGCCGATTACTACGTCACCACCCTCAGCCCCAACGCGATCAGCTACAAGGGCATGGTGCTGCCGGACAAGCTGAGCCGCTTCTTCCCGGACCTGCAGCGCCGCGAACTGGCCTCCAGCGCCATCGTGTTCCACCAGCGCTTCTCCACCAACACGCTGCCGCGCTGGCCGCTGGCGCACCCGTTCCGCATGCTCGCCCACAACGGCGAGATCAACACCATCGAAGGCAACCGCCGCTGGGCGCAGGCGCGCAGCAAGGTGTGGAAGACCCCGCGCTTCGACATCGCCGAGTTCGATCCGGTCATCTCCATGCACGGCTCGGATTCGCAGAGCCTGGACAACATGCTGGAGCTGATGGTGTCCGGTGGCATGGAACTGATCCAGGCGCTGCGCATCCTGGTGCCGCCGGCGACCCAGTCGCTGGAGTTCAAGGATCCCGACCTGGCTGCGTTCTACGAGTTCCATGGCCTGAACAGCGAGCCGTGGGACGGCCCGGCCGGCATCGTCGCCTGCGACAGCCGCTATGCGGTGTGTACGCTGGACCGCAACGGCCTGCGCCCGGCGCGCTGGATGCTGACCGCCGACCGCCACTTCCTGGTCGCCTCCGAAGCGGGCGTGTGGGAAGTGCCGACCGAGCGCGTGGTGCGCAAGGGCAAGCTCGGCCCGGGCGAGATGATCGCCATCGACCTCAAGCGCGGCGACCTGCTCGATTCGGAAGCCATCGACCGCATCAACCGTGGCCGCGCGCCGTACAAGCAGTGGCTGCAGCAGGGCGTCACCTACCTGCAGACCGAGCTGATCGATCCGTCGCTGGTGGAAGAGCCCTTCGACGAAGGCACCCTGCGCAGCTACCACAAGCTGTACCAGCTGAGCAGCGAGGAAGTGGAGCAGGTGCTGCGGCCGCTGGCCGAGACCGAGCAGGAAGCCACCGGCTCGATGGGTGATGACACGCCGATGGCCGTGCTCAGCCAGCGCAGCCGCCCGCTGTACGACTATTTCCGCCAGGCCTTCGCGCAGGTCACCAACCCGCCGATCGATCCGCTGCGCGAAGACTGCGCGATGTCCCTGTCCACCCAGCTCGGCAAGGAGACCAACATCTTCCATGCCGGCCCGGAGACGGTGAACCACGTCATCCTCAACTCGCCGGTGCTGAGCCAGCGCAAGCTGCGCCAGCTGCTGAAGATGGACCAGTACGTGCAGGCCAACCGCCTGCTCGACCTGTCCTACAGCGAGGACGAAGGCCTGCGCGCCGGCATCGAGCGCATCTGCGCCGAGGCCGAACAGGCTGCCCGCGAGGGCATGGTGATGCTGCTGCTGTCCGACCGCTACCCGGTAGCCGGGCGGCCGATGGTGCACGCCCTGCTGGCGACCAGCGCCATCCACCACCACCTCTCGCACCTGGGCCTGCGCTGCGACGTCAACCTGATCGTCGAGACCGGCACCGCGCGCGACCCGCACCACATGGCCTGCCTGCTCGGCTTCGGCGCCACTGCGGTGTACCCGTACCTGGCCTACCAGACCCTGTTCGACCTGGGCCGCCGCGGCATCCTCAAGCTCAGCAAGGGCGGCGAGCAGTCGCAGATCGGCCGCCGCTACCGCAAGGGCGTGTACAAGGGCCTGTCGAAGATCATCTCGAAGATGGGCATCTGTACCGTGGCCAGCTACCGCGGTGCGCAGCTGTTCGAGATCATCGGCCTGGAACCGGAAGTGGTCGACCTGTGCTTCCCCGATACCGCCTCGCGCATCGGTGGTGCCGGCTTCGCCCGCCTGGATGCCGATGCACGCGAACTCTGCGCGCAGGCCTGGGATGCGCAGCAGGGCGTGGATGTCGGCGGCCTGCTGAAGTACGTGCACGGCGGCGAGTACCACATGTACAACCCGGACGTGGTGACCACCCTGCAGCGCGCGGCGCGCAGCGGTGACCCGCGTGCGTGGCATCAGTACTGCGATGCCGTGCATGCACGGCCGCCGTCGGCGCTGCGCGACCTGCTGGAACTGGTGCCGGCCGCTGCGCCGACGCCGTTGGACGAGGTGGCCCCGGCCAGTGAACTGTTCCCGCGCTTCGACACCGCGGCCATCAGCCTCGGCGCGCTGTCGCCGGAAGCGCATGAAGCGCTGGCCATCGCGATGAACCGCCTCGGCGGCCGCAGCAACTCCGGCGAAGGTGGCGAAGACCCGGCGCGCTACGGCACCGCGCGGCGCAGCAAGATCAAGCAGGTGGCCTCGGGCCGCTTCGGTGTCACCGCCGAATACCTGGTCAATGCCGAAGTGCTGCAGATCAAGGTCGCGCAGGGCGCCAAGCCCGGCGAAGGCGGCCAGCTGCCCGGCCACAAGGTCAACGAACTGATCGCCCGCCTGCGCTATGCCAAGCCGGGCATCGGCCTGATCTCGCCGCCGCCGCACCACGACATCTATTCCATCGAAGACCTGGCCCAGCTGATCTACGACCTCAAGCAGGTCAACCCGACCGCGCTGGTGTCGGTGAAGCTGGTCAGCCATGCCGGCGTGGGCACGATTGCCGCCGGCGTGGTCAAGGCCGGCGCGGACCTGATCACCATTTCCGGCCATGACGGCGGCACCGGCGCTTCGCCGGTCAGCTCCATCCGCTATGCCGGCGTGCCGTGGGAACTGGGCGTGGCCGAAGCGCACCAGGCGCTGCTGGCCAACGACCTGCGCGGGCGCACTCTGCTGCAGACCGACGGCGGCCTGAAGACCGGCCTGGACGTGGTCAAGGCCGCGTTGCTGGGTGCCGACAGCTTCGGCTTCGGCACCGCGCCGATGATCGTGCTGGGCTGCAAGTACCTGCGCATCTGCCACCTCAACAACTGCGCCACCGGCGTGGCCACCCAGGATGACCGCCTGCGCGAGAACCACTTCACCGGCCAGCCCGAGCGCGTGGAGAACTTCTTCCGCCTGCTGGCCGAGGAAGTGCGTGGCTGGCTGTCCTACCTGGGCGTCCGTTCGCTGGAGGAAATCGTCGGCCGCACCGATCTGCTGCGGCAGATCGAGGCCGCGCCGCGCGACGGCGTCCGCGTGGACCTGTCGCGCCTGCTGGCCGATGCCCGTTACGAAGGCAGCCACTGCGCCGCGCAGCGCCTGTACGAATCGCCGGACAGCCTGGCCACGCAGATGGACGGCCTGCTGGCACCGGCCATCGAACACAAGCAGGGTGGCGAGCACCGCTTCCTGATCCACAACACCGACCGCAGCATCGGCACCCGCCTGGCCGGTGCCGTGGCCCGCGCGCACGGCAACCAGGGCATGGCCGAAGCACCGCTGGAACTGCGCTTCCGCGGCAGTGCCGGGCAGAGCTTCGGCGCCTTCAACGTCGGTGGCCTGCACCTGGAAGTGGAAGGCGAAGCCAACGACTACGTCGGCAAGGGCATGGCCGGCGGCCGCCTGGTGGTGCGTCCACCGCGTGGCGCGCGCTTCGAGGCCCGCAGCACCGCCATCATCGGCAACACCTGCCTGTACGGCGCCACCGGTGGCGAGCTGTTTGCCGCCGGTCGCGCGGGCGAGCGCTTCGCGGTGCGCAATTCCGGCGCGCTGGCGGTGGTGGAAGGTGCCGGTGACCACTGCTGCGAGTACATGACCGACGGCGTGGTGCTGGTGCTGGGCAAGGTCGGCCTGAACTTCG
This sequence comes from Stenotrophomonas sp. S41, assembly GCF_016624625.1. NCBI lineage: Bacteria > Pseudomonadati > Pseudomonadota > Gammaproteobacteria > Lysobacterales > Lysobacteraceae > Stenotrophomonas > Stenotrophomonas sp. S41. The sequence continues at coordinate 117,876 of NZ_JACVTV010000001.1, forward strand.
GCGCCGGCTTCACCGGTGGCCTGGCCTACGTGCTGGACGTCGATCGCGATTTCGTCGACCGCTACAACCACGAGCTGATCGACATCCACCGCGTATCGGCCGAGGGCTTCGAGAACTACCGCCAGCACCTGCACCGCCTGATCGGCCGCCACCGCGAGCTGACCGGCAGTATCTGGGCGCAGCAGATCATGGACGAGTTCCGCGATTACATCGGCAAGTTCTGGCTGGTCAAACCCAAGGCCGCCAGCATCGAGTCGCTGACTGAAACCCTGCGACGCGCCGCGTAACGGTCGTGCCGGCCGCTGGCCGGCAACCCAGGATCACGTAGTGCCGGCCACTGGCCGGCTACCGCAAAAACCACAGAGCCAGCCATGAGCCGCAAGCAAGCATTCCAGTTCCTCGATCTGCCCCGGACCATGCCGCAGCGCATCCCGGTCGAACTGCGCACCTCCGGCGACTGGGGTGAGCTGTACGGCAAGTTCGGCAAGGAAGACGCCCAGTACCAGGCCGGCCGCTGCCTGGACTGCGGCAACCCGTACTGCAGCTGGAAGTGCCCGGTGCACAACGCCATTCCGCAGTGGCTGCAGCTGGTCCAGGAAAACCGCATCCACGAAGCGGCCACCCTGTGCCACAGCACCAACCCGCTGCCGGAAGTGTGCGGCCGCGTCTGCCCGCAGGACCGCCTGTGCGAAGGCAGCTGCACGCTGGAGGAATTCGGCGCGGTGACCATCGGCGCGGTGGAGAAGTACATCGTCGATACCGCGCTGGCCAGCGGCTGGCGCCCCGACCTGGATGCGGTGCAGCCCACCGGCCAGAGCGTGGCGGTGATCGGTGCCGGTCCGGCCGGCCTGGCCTGTGCCGACCGCCTGGCGCGCGCCGGCATCACCGCCGTGGTCTACGACCGCTACGAACAGATCGGCGGCCTGCTGCAGTTCGGCATCCCCAGCTTCAAGCTGGACAAGGACGTGATCCACCGCCGCCGCGAGGTGCTGGAGGGCATGGGCGTGCAGTTCCGCCTGGGCGTGGAGATCGGCCGCGATGTCAGCGTGCAGCAGCTGCTGGACAGCCACGATGCGGTGTTCGTCGGCACTGGCGCCTACCGCTACACCGATGGTGGCCTGGACGGCCAGGACCTGAAGGGCGTGCTGCCGGCGCTGCCGTTCCTGGTGCAGAACAGCCGCATCGTCAGCGGCGATGACCCGAAGGGCCGGCCGATTGCCGGCTGGGAAGACACCATCGCCCTGCCCGACCTCAACGGCAAGCGCGTGGTCGTGCTCGGCGGCGGCGACACCGGCATGGACTGCGTGCGCAGCGCCGTGCGCCTGGGTGCGGCCAAGGTGACCTGCGCCTACCGCCGCGACGAGGCGAACATGCCCGGCAGCGCGCGCGAAGTGGCCAATGCGCGCGAGGAGGGCGTGCGTTTTCTGTTCAACCGCCAGCCGCTGTCGATCGAGGCCGGTGCCGATGACGAAGTGATCGGCGTGACCGTGGTCGAGACCCGCCTCGGCGAGCCCGATGCCAATGGCCGCCAGAACGCGGTGCCGATCGAGGGCAGCGAATCGCTGCTGGAAGCGGACGTGGTGATCATCGCGTTCGGTTTCTCGCCGACGCTGCCGGCGTGGCTGTCCGAGCACGGCGTGGAAGGCCAGTCCAATGGCCGCATCGTCGCCGGTGGCAAGGACCGCCTGCCGTACCAGACCTCGCACCCGCGCCTGTTCGCCGGTGGCGATGCGGTGCGCGGCGCGGACCTGGTGGTGACCGCCGTGGCCGAAGGGCGCGACGCCGCCGCCAGCATCGTGCGCCTACTGGCGCACTGAGCCGGCCGCCGCCGGGACCTGGGCGGCCTGTGGCGCCGACGCTGGAGGGGCGTCGCACGCAGGCAGGTACAGGTCCAGGCTGACCGTGGTGCCCTCGTCGGGGACGCTGTGCAGCTGCAGTTCGCCGCCCAGCGCGGCGGCCAGCTCGCGGCAGATGGCCAGGCCCAGGCCACTGCCACCGAAGCGGCGGGTGGTCGAGGCCTCGGCCTGGGTGTAAGGCGCGAACACCGCCCGCTGCCGTGCCGGGCTGATGCCCACGCCGGTGTCGGTCACCTGCAACCGCAGGTGCTGGCCTGCAGGCGCCTGGCGCTGCACCTGCAGGCGCAGCTCGACCCCGCCGTGCGCGGTGAACTTGAGCGCGTTGCCCGCCAGGTTGAACAGGATCTGCCGCAGGCGCAGGCCGTCGACCAGTGAGCCGGCCTGCAGCGCCGGGTCCAGCACGCAGTGCAGGTGCAGGCCCTTGCTCGCAGCCAGCGGCGCCAGCAGGCGCTGCACGCCCCGCAGCAGCGCGGCCAGATCGGTCGGCACCGCCTGGGAGGGGGCGGCGCCCTCGCGCTGCCGCTCGCTGTCCAGCACCTCGGCAAGGATCTGCCGCAGCATCGCGGCCGCCTCGTCGAGGGTGGCCAGCAGCTGCCGCTGGCGCGGGTCCAGCGACGTCTCTGCCAGGTCGTCGAGCATGCTCATCAGGGTATTCATTGGCGCACCGATCTCCTGGCTCATGCTGGCCAGGAAGTGGGCCTTGGCCACCACCGCCTGCTCGGCTTCGCGCCGTGCGTCGTTCAAGGTGGCCGCACGCACCTGCGCCTCGGTCACGTCCATCCAGTAGCCTGTCCATTCGACGCTGCTGCCATCGCCGTCGCTGCTGGCCACCGGCCGCCCGTGGGAACGCACCCAGCGCCAGCCCATCCGCCCGCGGGCGCGGAAGGTGACGTCGATCGGCCCGCGCACCAGCGCCGCCGCATCGACATGGGCCATCACCGGTCCGCGGTCCTCCGGGTGCACGGCCGCCAGCAGCCGCCAGTGCTCGACGCGCGCGGTGTCCACGCTGATGCCGAACAGCGCCTGCACGTCGCCGGTCAGGTAGAGCACGCTGTACTCACCCGTGGCGCTGCGCCGGGTCCGATAGACCACTGCGGGCAGACCCGCGCTGACCTCCTGCAGGCGCTGCTGCAGGGCACGGCGGCGCTGCGCTTCGCGATGCAGCCGCCAGTAGCCGAGGGCATGCACCAGGCCCAGCCCGAGCAGGGCCAGCAAGGCGGCGGCGAGGCCGCGCAGCCACGGCGGCATCGCTACGTCCGTCGACCTCGATGCCGGTTTGCCCGGTGTGGCCAAGGCAATGCCGCGCACGCTGGACAGCGGTGCCAGGTGAGGGTCGAACACAGCCAGCCAGTGCCGGCATGCCGGCGTCGTGGCCAGCACCAGGGCATCGTCGAAGCCGGCTGGCGCAGCGACCTGCAGCGCGTTGTCGTTGCCCTCCCGCAGCAGGCGCTCGACGTCGACCAGGTTGGCCACCACCGCATCCACCTGCGAGGCCACCAGCAGGCGCAGGGCGGTGTCCACCGCCATCGGTGGCAGCAGCAGCGCGCCGGGCGCCTGCCGCTGCAGCAGGGGCGACAGCTGTGCCGGATCGGGCGTGGCCACGGTCTGCCCGCGCAGCCCGCCCAGGTCGAGGATGGGCGGGGCATCGCGGCGGCGTACGATCACCTGCGGTATCTCGAGGTAGGTGGCGCTGGCCGGCCATCCCGAAGGCAGCTGCCCACGCGACCAGCCCAGCACGGCCTGCGTGCCGGCCAGCAGCTGGCCCTCGCCCAGCAGGTCGGCGGCCACCGGCTGCACCCGCAGCGTCGGCTCTGCAGTGCGCAGCGCGGCCAGCATCGCGGCGATGCCCCCGTGCACCGGCCCGGCCTGGCCGGCGGGTACCGAGGACGGCGCCGAGGCATGCACCAGCCGCAGCGGTCCGCTGCAGTCGTCGGCGCGCACTGGCAGCGCGGCCAGCAGGGCCAACAGCAGGCCGCCACACCGCCAGCGGCGGTGCGCAGCGGCGACATCAGGACAACCAGCGACACTCACGATTACTCCTCAGGCCGCAGACTGCACGAAGCAGCGGCCACCTGCCACGCTAGCGACGCGGCCCGCAGCGACAATGAGGAAAATTGCAAAACGCTCCAGTGATACTGATAGCGACATACACTGCCGCTTCCACCACAGAGGACGCCCGCGATGCGCATCGGCCTGGCCGCCAACCGCCTGCACCACCATGACGCGCGTGCCGCGCTGTTCCGCTGGCTGCGTGCCAGCGAGCCGGGCCTGCGCGAGCTGGGCGTATCCCTGCATGCAGTCGGCCGCACCCACGACGCGATCGAGCGCAACGGCTTCCTGTCCGGTTATGCGGGCCTGCATCGCTATCCCTACGGCCGCCAGGGCGGCCTGATGAAGCTGGTGGCCGAAGTGGTCGGCATGGGGCCGGAGCGCACCCTCGATGGCGCGATCTACCTGATCGATCCGGTCGACCCATCATCGGTGTTTCCCGAGGCGACCGCGCTCAAGCGCCAGTGCGTGATCCACGGCAAGCCGTTCATTTCGACCGTCGCCACCGCGCGCGACTGGATCGAGATCGAACGCGTCCACGCCGGATTGGCCGCCGATGCCGGTGCTGATGACCTGCATGCGTTCGAAGGACAGACCCTGGCGCTGATCGCCCACGATGCGATGAAGCCGGCGATGCTGGCCTTCGCCGACGAGCATTTCGACGTGCTGGCCCGCTTCGGTGAGCGCGTGGCCACCGGCACCACCGGCCAGCGCCTCAACGAGCTGGCGTGGAGCCGCGGCTGGCCCACCGATACGCCGTGGGTGACGCGCTACCAGAGCGGCCCGATGGGCGGCGATGCGCAGATTGCCGACCGCGTGCTGGAGGGCCGCTGCCAGCGCGCGATCTTCTTCGAGGATCCGCATGTGGCGCGCCAGCATGAGGCCGATATCCAGCTGCTGGAGCGGGCGGTGACGACGGTGACCGACGAGGCGGTGTGCATTACCGCACCGCGGGTGGCGGCACGCTGGGCGGCGGCGGCGGCGTTGCGCGCAGCCCGGTCTTGATTGCGGCCAACGGTCGGTAGAGTCGACTGTCAGTCGACTGGCGTTGTGGCGTGGCGTGGCCGGGCGGGGTGGGCCGCGCAGGGGACGCTGCAAGTACGTCCCTGTAAGCTCGGCCGCCGCATCCATGCGGCTCACGCCCCTGCGCAACCCACCCCACCCGGCCACGGACAGTTTCCGGTGTGCCCACCACGGAAGAAAGAAAGAAGAGCAGGAGCGGGTCGCGCGCTGCGCGCGCTCCTGTAGAGCCGAGCCCACGCTCGGCTGCTTCTCGTCGGGCTGACTGAACACCCCGCGCTTCGCAATGTCGCAATTCGCACGTTCGCGGGCGGGATCATTCATGGGCGGCAGCCCGCGATGATCTGCAAACTTTTCGAACTTTCCAACAATTCTCATTGGCAGCACGGGCGCTGCGTGCAAATCATGTCGAGCCACCGACAACGGGTGGCACGGGCTTGCAATCCCGTTGTGTAGATGCGTTGTTTACGCTTGTCGGTCGGCGCCGCTCTTTGCTTGTTGAGCGGCGTCGACTGGCAATCCGTCTGTGCCTCCATGGCGGACGGTGCGTGGGGGCCCTGTGCCCGCCGGCGTTCATGCATCTACCACCGGTATTGCAACCACGCATCGTCCGCCACCTCCGCAGCTGCGGGGTGGCTCTCTCTGCAACATGCACAGGAGACCGCCATGAGCGCCCATCGTTATCCCTTCCTGTTCGCCGCATTGGGCGACGCTGCCAATCAGCTGCCCAATGAAATCGCCCAGCCGCTGGAATCCACCCTGGCCGCCAACCAGACCGCCGACAGCATCTCGCTGCTGGGCAGCCTGCAGCGCATCGGCCAGAGCGAGGGCGCGGATGGTCAGCCGCTGCAGCGCACAGGACGGTCCCCTGGGCAATGCGTGGCCTTGTCCCGCATCCAGCGTGCCAATGCAGGGCTGACCTTCCTGCTGGAGCTGGCGCATGCCATCGAGCGTGTCCGTGTGAGCGGCGATATCAGCCAGCAGTTGAGCGATGGAGCGAGGGACAGCCTGCTGCTGGCCTGCCGGGGGCTGTCGGAATACGTGGACATGCAGGTGGATGCCGCCTGACGGTCAACCGTTATTGACCGCGCTGCGCGCGTCAGCCGAGCATGGGCTCGGCTCTACCGTTACAGCAGCTGGCGCAGCATCGCCTTCAGGCGTCTGCCTTCCAGCTGGAAGTAATCGCGCTGTTCGCGCCACGCGGGGAAGCGTTGTTCCACTTCCTGCCAAAACGCGGGCGAGTGGTTGGCCTGGATCAGGTGGCAGAGCTCGTGCACCAGCACGTATTCGAAGGCGTCGGGGCGGCCGAGCACCAGGGCCAGGTCCAGCGCCATGCTGCCGTCCGGGGCCAGCGAGCCCCATTGCGAGGACATCACCTTCAGGCGTACGCGGCTGGGCGCGCGCGGCAGGCCGGGCAGGTACTTCGGCAACCAGCGGCCGACGTCGGCGCGGGTCTGTGCTTCATAGAACTCACGCAGCAGTCGGCGCAGAGTGGCGTCGCCGGCACGGGTCGGCCACTGCACGCAGGCGCCATGCTCGTCGATCTCCAGGCGCGCGAAGCGGCCTTCCTGCCAACGCACCGGCAGCAGCTCGCCACGCAGTGGCAGCATGCCCTCCTCGCCCGGCTGCAGCGGTGCCGGCAGGCCGTTGTCCTGGTAGACGCGCAGCTGCAGCGCCAGCCAGTCGCGGTGCTGTTCGAGGAAGCGCTCGCCCATCACCAGGCTGGCCCGCGGCGGCAACGTCAGGCGCGCGCCGCGCTCATCCACGCTCAGCTTGATGCGCCGCGCGCGCGGATCGCGCACGCGCAGCACCTCGATCTCGGCATCGTCCAGGCGCAGGCGGACGGTGTCGCGCTGCACGGTGGCGGGCGGGGTCGGGCTGATCAGGCGGCGCAGCAGGCGGCTCATGTGCCCAGCATAGCGCTGCGCGGGGCCACTGGATGACCGGCGGCCCGCGCAGTGCCTGTTCAGTCAGCCTTGCTGAGCTTGAAGGCTTCTTCCAGCAGCAGGAACAGCCGGCGGATCTCGGCGCTCTGCAGGGCGAAGCGGGCGTCGAACTCGGCGCGGCGGCCGTCTTCGTCGGCATGCTCCAGCTGGTCCAGGGCGCCGTCGAGGAACTTCAGCTTGCGCACGATCAGGTCGTCGCCGATGACGAAGGACAGGTTGTCCTCGAAGATCAGCGCCAGCTTGGTCACCTGCTTGCCGGCGTCCAGGTGCTTGTCGATCTCGTCGCAGCGCAGTTCCTGGTGCTGGCACTTGACCACCGCGCCACCCTCCACCGGGTCCTTCATCTCGCACTCTTCGCCCAGGCTCAGGCCGGTCGGCAGCGGCTCGCCGGCGATCCAGCCGGTCAGGATCGAGCGCGGCGCGACTTCGGCGTTCAGCGGCATCGCCGGGAAGCTGCCGAGCAGGCCGCGGATGTCGGACATGAAGTACTCGCCGGTCTTGCGGCTGGAGGTGTCCACCGCGACATAGCCGTGCTGCAGGTCGATGAAGGCATCGTTGCGCGAGGACTTCACGAAGGCGCGCGGCAGCAGTTCATGCAGCAGGTCGTCCTTCATGCGCTTGCGCTCGCGGCCACCGGGGCGGCGGCCTTCCTTCTCCTCGATCTCCTCCAGCTTGCGCTCGAGCAGGTCGTTGACCACCGCCGCCGGCAGGATCTTGTCCTCGCCGCCCACGGTCAGCCACAGGTGTTCGGCGATGCGGTGCGACAGCAGCTCCTTCTCCTCGCGGCCGAAGGGCGAGATGAAGCCACGCGAATTCATTTCCAGCGCACCGACCGGCTTGAGCAGGGCGTGCGGCAGCAGGGTGTCCACTTCGGAGAAATCGGTGGTGGTCGGGAAACGGAAGAACGTCAGGTTGCGAAAGAACATGGAATTCCGGATGGCGAAGAGGAAGGGCGTCCCACCTTAAAGGGCGGGCGTCTCGGGTGCTGCGTCGGCATCGGCCGGCGAACCGGCCAGCCAGGCATGGGCATCGGACAAGGGTGCCTCGTCGCGACGGCCCAGCGCCATGAAATCGAACAGACTGGCGTCGGCCAGCTGCGAGGGGTGGATCTGGCCCATGGCCCGGGCGATCTGGTCGATGCGGCCGGGATGTTCCTTTTCCCACTGCTGGAGCATCAGCCCGACCTGGCGGCGTTGCAGGTTTTCCTGGCTGCCACACAGATTGCACGGGATGATCGGGAAATCACGTGCCTGGGCGTACGCGACGATATCGCGCTCGCGTACGTAGGCCAGTGGACGGATGACCACGTGGCGGCCGTCGTCGCTGCGCAGTTTCGGCGGCATGCCCGACAGCTTGGCGTGGTGGAACAGGTTCATGAAGAAGGTGGCCACCATGTCGTCGCGGTGGTGGCCCAGCGCGATGCGGGTGAAGCCGTGCTTCTCGGCATGGTTGTACAGCGCGCCGCGGCGCAGGCGCGAGCACAGCGAACACATCGTGCGGCCTTCCGGGATGACCCGGCTGACCACCGAATAGGTGTCCTGCTCGATGATCTGGTACGCCACGCCCAGGCGGGCCAGGTAGTCCGGCAGCACGTGTTCGGGGAAGCCGGGCTGCTTCTGGTCCAGGTTGACCGCGACCAGCTCGAACGGCACCGGGGCCTTCTTCTGCAGCTGCAGCAGGAGGTCCAGCAGGGTGTAGCTGTCCTTGCCGCCGGACAGGCAGACCATCACCTTGTCGCCGGCCTCGATCATGCCGTAATCGGCAATGGCCTGGCCGACCTGGCGGCGCAGGCGCTTGGCCAGCGGCTGCTCCCCACGCAGGTGTTCCGCGCGCGGGCCCACGCGCGGTGCGACAGGCGCACGCGGCAAGGGATCGGGCAGGGAAATCACGGCGCTCATGGCTGCCATTCTACCGGCTTGGGACCGGCGCCGGCCGCGGCGCGGGGTTGCCCTCTCCCGATGGTCATCGGCGCTGTGTATGCTCGGAGGCTGTGGATACCTACAGCCCCGCCGAGATCGTCGAACGCCTCGTCGCCCTGCGCGCCGAACACCGCGTGCTGGATGAACAGATCACCCGGATGGCCGCCAATGGCGAGGACGAGCTGGAGTCGAAACGGCTGAAGCGGCGCAAGCTGCAGTTGAAGGACTGCATCGCGAAGCTGGAGAGCCTGCAGATTCCGGACGAGCCGGCGTAAGCGGGGGCCCATCCACGCGTGGCGTGGATCCATCGCCGGGCATGGCCCGGCGCTACCGTGTCGGGGCGTTACCCGTTCGGGATGACCACATCGGCGTTCCACGCCGGTTCGCCGTCGACACTCAGGTCGCAGCGGCGCACGGCGCCCTCCGCGCGGCAGTGCAGGCGCAGCGGGTGGCCGTACCAGTCCCCCTGCAGGCCCGTGCCGACCACCGCGTCTTCCTCGCCGGCGATGCGTTCGGCATCGGCCAGCCACAGCGTGTAGCGCGGCGCGCTGCCGTCAGCGGCGTCCACGCACAGGCGCACCGGTGCATCGGCCAGCCGGCCCGGCAGGGTGTCCTCCACGCAGGCCGGCGCGGCCTGGGCCGTCACCGCGGCGAGCAGCATGGCCGGCAGCAGCCACGCGGGGCTGATCCACCGGCCAGGGCGGCTCATGCCTGCGGCGTCGGCTCGTCGGGGCGTGCCGCTTCCGGGCTGACGCGCTCGATGGTGTGGCGCAGTTCGCGGCCGAGGATGAACTTGGCGTCCTTGGCCCAGCTGTCCAGGCGGTCGTCGAACAGCAGCTTGCTGTTCTCGTCCGGCCACACCAAGCGCAGCTCGCGCAGCTTCTGGATGAAGCCACGGAACAGCGACTTGTCAAAGAACTCCGGCGCGGCCGGCGCGTACAGCAGGCTGAGGCGCTGCGCGGCCTGCTGGCACAGGCTTTCCAGCTCGGCGGTACCCAGCGTGCCCGGGCCGTTCTTCACCAGCACCGAAATGGCGATGTAGTAACGCTCGAACGCCTGCTGCAGCGAATGGCCGATGGCACGCAGGCGGAACACCTCGTCGGTCTGCCCGGTGTTGCGGGTCAGCATGCCGCCGTCATCGTCGGCGACCTGCTGCAGCAGGCCTTCGCGGATGAACACGTCGATGGTCTGCTCGATGCGCTGGGCGAACTCGTCCTCGCTCCACGGCAGGAACAGCTCGGCCTGCAGGAACGGGTACACGGTGCGGCCCAGGCGGACCAGGCCGGCACGGCTCATGCGGCGGTTGTTCTGGAAGCAGCAGGCCACCCACGACGAGGCGGTGAACAGGTGCACCACGTTGTTGCGGAAGTAGCTGAGCAGCACCGCGGTATCGCCACTGACGCTGAGCACGTCGCCCAGCGGGTGCTTGATGCGGGTGAGGACGTTGATTTCCTCGGCGTGGGCGATGATCCGCTCCGGCGAGTGCGGGGTCACCGTCACCCGGCCCGAATACGGCATCTCTTCCAGCAGGGTCTTGCACAGCTCGATCTGCGCGATCAGGTCGGCCTCGCCCATCGCGTGCTTGGGCGTGGACAGCAGCGCCAGCGCCAGCAGGTTGATCGGGTTGACGTCGGCGGCGCCGTTGATGCGCACCTGGATGCGGTCGGCCAGGGTGTCGACGGTGGTCGACAGCCACGACGGCTTCTCGTCCTCCGGCACCGCCTCGCCGTTCCACTCCGGCGCCTTCTCGGCCAGCACGTCGTTCAGGGCGATCGGTTCGCCGAAGTTCACCACCACCTGGCCGTAGTTCTGCTTGAGCACCTTCGGGATGCCCCACAGCAGCGACCAGATCGACTCCTTCTCCTTCGGCCGCCCGGACAGTTCGTCCAGGTAGCTGCCACCTTCCATCAGCTTCTCGTAGCCGATGTAGATGGGCTGGAACAGCACCGGCTTGCGCGGCTGGCGCAGGAACGCGCGCAGGGTCATCGAGATCATGCCGCCCTTGGGCTGCAGCAGGCGCCCAGTGCGCGAACGGCCACCCTCGACGAAGTACTCGATGGAATAGCCACCGGCCACCAGCTGCGCGACGTATTCGCTGAGCACGGCCGAGTACAGCGCGTTGCCGCGGATCGAACGGCGGATGAAGAACGCACCGCCCTTGCGCAGCAGGGTGCCGACCACCGGCAGGTTCAGGTTGATGCCGGCCACGATGTGCGGCGGCACGATGCCACGGTCGTACAGCAGGTAGGACAGCAGCAGGTAGTCCATGTGGCTGCGGTGGCTGGGCACGTACACCACTTCGTGGCCCGGCGCGGCGGCCTTGAACTTGTCCAGGTGGTGCACCAGCACGCCGGCGTAGATGCGGTTCCACACGTGGCTGAGCATGAAGCTGGCCGAACGCACTACCGGGCTGGAATAGTCCGCGGCGATTTCCCAGGCGTAGGCGTGCGCCTTCTTCCAGGCGTCGGCCGGCTTGGAGTTGTCGCGCTTGGCCTGGGCGGCGATCGCCTCGCGCACCGGTTCGGCGGCCAGCACCTGGTCCACCAGCAGGCGGCGGGTGGACAGGTCGGGGCCGATGACCGATTCACGGATGCGGCGGAAATGGGTACGCAGCACGCGCTGCAGCTTGCGCACGGTGCGCTCGGGCTCCAGGCCCTCGTCCACGGTGCTGCGCAGCGAGATCGGCGGGGCGAAGCGCACGATGGTGCTGCGCCCGTTCAGCAGCAGGCCCAGCAGGCGGCGGAAGCGGCCGACCAGCGCCCAGTTTTCCGAGAACAGCACAGCGAACCAGCCGCTCTGCTTGTCCGGCGCGCGGCCGACGAAGATCGACACCGGCACCAGGTGCACGTCCAGGTCGTCGCGTACGCGGTGCGCCTGCAGGACCTTGGCCAGCGAATCGGAGTGGGTCTTGGCGCCGCGCTGTTCAGGGATCAGCGAATTGCTGGAACTGCGCCGCGACAGCGCGAGGTAGGCGCGCTTGCGGCCGGTCGGGTCACCGGCCAGCGGCACCAGCGGCGACGGCAGGCCGGCCTGGCGGCAGGCCTTGTCCAGGATCAGCGCGTTGGACAGGCCGTAGTCTTCCAGCACGTACACGACCGGGCGGCCGTCGTTGTACTGGCCCGGGTCCTCCGGCTCGATCTTCAGCGCCAGCCACGGCTCGACCAGGCGGCCCAGCAGGCGCGCCCAGAAGGGGCGACGGCCAGCGGGACGGGCGTGCGCGGGCGGCGGCACCGGATTGGGGCCGGTGCCGGTCGAGGGAGACGCCGCGGCCGGATCGGCGGGCGTCTGCTGGGGTTCTTCGCCGGGGAACGGCAGCGGGTTCTGTTTCGACATCGGCGCCATTATGGCTTAGGCGGCGTGGTTGCCGCTTCCCCGCCGGCGGCGGGGGCCTCTGCGGGCTCCGGCGCGGCGGCCGCGCGGGCCGCATCGGCCTTGCGCAGCAGGGCATCGGTATCGGCCAAGGTGCGGGTCAGGTACCAGTGGCCTTCGCGCCGGCTCAGCGGCAGCTGCAGCTGCAGGGTGCGCCCGGCCAGCTCGTATTCCATGCGGACCAGGGCGTTGTCGCCTTCCACCGAGAGCAGCTCCCCGCGCAGGCTGCGCAGGGCGTCGTCCACGCCCAGCCCGTAGCTGGCCAGCACCGCCTTGACGGTGTGCAGGAACGGCGCCAGCTGCTGCAGGCTGCCTTCCATGCCGGCTGCACGCAGGCCGTCCTCGTTGTCGAAGCCGACCTTGGCGGCGGCCTCGACCAGCGCGGCGATGCTGCTGCGGGCGCGGGCCCGGTCGCTGATCGGCGCGCCCTGCGCCCAGCCGGCCAGGGTTTCCACCAGGGCGATGTAATGCGTCTGCTGGCTGGGGGTGTAGCCCTTCTGGTGGCGCAGGTACTGCACGCCGAAGTTGCCCATCGACTGCGCCGCCTGGCGCACCGCGCTGGCCTGGCCGGCCAGCTGGCGGTCGAAGCTGCGCTGCAGCTGGGCGGCGGCCTGCGGCTCGCGCAGCGCGGCCAGCATCGGCAGCATCTGGTCACCCAGCGGCAGTTCGCCCAGCGGCCACTGGCTGTGGCCGTCGGTCCAGGCCTGCTGCAGCCGCTGGTACTGGCCCGGCGGCACCGACAGGCGCGCGTAGCCGACCAGGTCATCCTCGACCAGGCGCTGGGCCATGGCCTGCACCGCCGCCACCGGCTCGGCCGCCGGCTTGGCCGGGTCGCTGCCGGATTGGCGGCACGCCGCCACCGCCAGCAGCACCATGGCTGCCAGCCCCCATCCACGCGCGGACCTTCCTCGCACTGCCAAGCTCATGCAATCGGACTCCCCGTACCGGCCCGCATCTTGCGGCCTGCAAGGTGACAGCGGCAAGCCGTGCGGTCACGGTTCCGCCAGGAAAGGGGGCCGATCGGCGGGGTCGGATCCCTTTCGCAGGCGAAAGGGCTCTGACCCCGGGCGATAAAAAAAGAGCCCGGATCACAGGGATCGCAGGCTCTTCAAACCGGCGCGAGGCCGGTGGACAGTTGTGGCACATCTCCGGCCCAGGGACCGGATGGCGGCGATGCTACGCCGCCTCCGAAGTTAAGGCAATACGTCATGTAACATGACTTAAATATTTGATTTTATTGAATCAATCCTTCTGCCAGACCGCTTCAATGAAATCTACGGCATGTTTTTCGGCGATTCGGGCATAAACGCCGGGGTAGCCGGACCGCGCGCAGCCCTCGCCCCAGCTGACGATGCCGAACTGGGTCCAGCCGTCGCGCAGCTTGAGCATCAGCGGGCCGCCGGAATCGCCCTGGCAGCTGTCCAGGCCCTCGCGCCCGGCACAGATGACCTTGCCCCGCGCGAGCTCGCCGGCGTAGGCCTGCTGGCACTCGGCAAATGGCACGAACGGCACCTGCACCGTCTGCAGCTGGGTGGGCGACGTATCGGCGCCCTCCTCGGTGGTGCCCCAGCCGATCACGGTGAAGTCGCGGCCGGGCTTGAGGTAGCTGGCGTCCGGGCGCAGCCGCAGTGCCACCGGCTGCGCGTCGGCCAGCGGGGCGTCCAGCTGGATCAGGGCGAGGTCGTGTTCCAGCGAATTGCCGCTGTTGAAGGCCGGATGCATATGGATGGCCTTGACGTTGGAAGCGCGCGGCGCGGCATCGGTGGACAGCGCGGTGAGGTTGCCGATGATGGTCAGGCCGGCGGGCGAATTGCCCTGCACGCAGTGCGCGGCGGTCAGCACCCACGACGGCGAGATGAGGGTGCCACCGCAGAAGTGGCGGTCGTGATCGGTGTCGCCGAAGGCCAGGCCCTGCAGGCTGACCATGAACGGGTACTGCCCCGGCTGGGCGTCCTCGCCGCCGATGATGCGCGGCGTTTCGCGCGGTTGCGGTGCGGCGAAGGCGGGTGCTGCGAACGCCAGCAACAGGCCGGCAAGAACTGCAGAGGTGCTGCGATACATATCCGTGTACTCCCTCTTGGATGATTGGAACCGGCGCAGCCGTGAGCGGCGCCGGTGCATCGATTGGGAGGGAGGGACATCCGGATCCAGTGCGACCGCGCGCACGGTTCGTCGCTGCGGGGTCGACTGCGACAGCGCCGGGCGCACAAATGCGAACGCCATCCCGCACGGAGCGGGATGGCGTTCGGTATTGCGGTGTGACCGGCAGCGCCGGCCGGATCAGCGTGCAGCCAGAGCCGACGCGATTTCCTGCTGGATGGCCCGCGCGGCCGCCTGCGGATCGGCGGCCAGGCGGATCGGACGACCGACCACGATGGCATCGGCGCCGTCGGCGAAGGCCTGGGCCACGCCGACGGTACGCTTCTGGTCATCGCCGACCGGGCCACCCGGACGGATGCCCGGGCAGACGATCGAGAACCCGGCGCCGGTGGCGGCACGGATCGGGCCGGCTTCCTGGCCGGAGGCGATCACGCCATCAATGCCGGCGGCCTGGGCGGCCAGCGCGCGCTCGACCACCACGTCCACCGGCTCGCGGTCGATGCCCATCTGGGCAAGGTCCGGGCGCCCCATCGAGGTCAGCACGGTCACCGCCAGCAGGCGCATGTCGCTGCTGTTGGCGGCCGCGCAGGCCTCCATCATCGCCGGGTGCCAGCCATGGATGGTGGCGTAGCTGACCGGCCACTGCGACAGGCGCTTGATCACCGCCGCAGCGGTGGCCGGGATGTCGAAGAACTTCAGGTCGACGAACACGCGCTTGTCGCGGCGGGCCAGCTCGTCCAGCACTTGGAAATACTCGCCGGAGGCGAGCAGTTCCATGCCGATCTTGTAGAACGCCACGCTGTCGCCCAGGCGATCGACCCATTCCAGCGCCTGCACGCGGTCAGGCACGTCCAGGGCGAAGATCAGCCGTTCGTCATCGCGCAGCGGCAGCGGTGCGCGGCTCACGGTGCGTAATCCAGCGCGGCGCGCTTGGCGTCGTGGCGGGCCTGGCGCGACTGGGTGTAGTCGTTGTTGAACTGGGCCGGCTCGAAACCGCCGTAGGTCGGGTTCGGCAGCATCCACCAGCGCTCGCCGAACCAGTCGTGGTACTGCTGCAGCAGTGCATCGCGGCCTTCGTTGGTGTTGGCGGTCACTTCCACGAAGTCACCCATCTGGTCACCGAACTGCATCAGCACGCGGTACTGCTGGCCGGCCAGGCGGCGGCGGCAGTTCTTCTCGCTGCCGTTCTGCTCGCAGTCCTTGACCACGGTGCCCAGGCCGAGGAACACGCTGTCGTCGGCCACCGGCAGGCCCTGCTCGCGCAGGTTGGCCAGGGTCGCGTCTTTCAGGTGCACGGCGCGGTTGGAGATGTACAGCAGGGTCACGCCCTTGGCATTGGCGGCCTTGGCGAAATCAACCACGCCGGGGATGGCCTTGGCCTTCTTCTCGGCCACCCACTGGTCCCAGGTCAGCTCGTCGTATTCCTTGCCGTCGCGCACCAGGCGCGCCTGGTAGGGCGAGTTGTCCAGCACGGTTTCATCCACGTCCAGCACCACGGCCGGCTTCAGGCCCTTGGCCGCGTTGCCGCGTTCTTCCGGCACCAGCGCGTCCCAGTGGGCTTCCTTCAGCGCGGCGTCCAGGTGGTCGGCGGCGGCGCGGTAGGTCTGTTCGGTGATCGCCTTGTACTCCTGCGCGCGCTGCATCCACAGCACGGCATTGAGGTTGTCGTTGGCGGTCGCATCACGCGCACCGTCGGCCTTGGCGGCCGCGGCCGGGGCGTCGGGGGCGGGGGCCTCGGCGGCAGGCGCATCGACGCGCTTGCAGGCGGACAGGCCGATCGCCGCAGTGGCGAGCAGGGTCAGGGACAGGGAAAAGGGACGACGCATCAGGATTCACCGGCAATCAGATATACCCGGCCATTTTACCGGCAAAGATGACCGTGGCACGGCTATGCTTCGGGGTTGACCCGTTGCCTTGCGGAGGCCGCCATGACCGATCCCGTCCAGACCCCCGACGTCCCCCTGCTCGATGCCGTCCAGGCCCGCCTGCTGGGCTGCCTGGTGGAAAAGGAGGCGACCACCCCGGACACCTACCCGCTGACGGTCAACGCCGCGCAGTCGGCGGCCAACCAGAAGACCGCCCGCGAGCCGGTGATGAACGTCGATGCCGGCAGCGTGCAGCACGCCCTGCGCCAGCTGGAGACGCTGGGCCTGGCGCGCCAGCACTTCTCCTCGCGCGCCGACCGCTACGAGCACCGCCTGCAGGGCGCGCTGGACCTGACCCGGCAGCAGACCGTGCTGCTGGCGATGCTGCTGCTGCGCGGCCCGCAGACCCTGGGCGAGCTGGTCACCCGCAGCGAGCGCCTGTACCGCTTCGCCGATGTGGACGAAGCCCGCCACGCCATCGAGCGCCTGCAGCAACGCGCCCTGCTGGTGGTGCTGCCGCGCGCCAGCGGCCAGCGCGAGGACCGCTACATGCACCTGCTGTGCGGTGAGGTGGACGGTGCGGCGCTGGCCGCGAAGTACGCCAGCAGCGGCGGTGGCAGCAGCGAAGCGGCCGACCCCGGCCTGGCCGAGCGCGTGGCCCAGCTGGAAGCGGCAGTGGCCGAGCTGCAGGCCCAGCTGGCGGAACTGCGCGGCGGTTGAGGGGGTGGGGGGGGGGGGGGGGGGGGGGGGGGGGGGGGGGGGGGGGGGGGG
>NZ_JACVTV010000200.1:0-1969 GCF_016624625.1 Stenotrophomonas sp. S41
GCTTTTGACGTTGCCCTGGCTTCAAGCGGGTGCAGGGCTGCAAGCCCTGCAGCCCCCCCCTACCTGAACAGGGGTTTTTGCGTGGAGTCTTCAAGATCGTTTAGACTTGCGGGGTCTGCAGCGGCCGTCCGTTTCCCTCCGGGATCGCCGGCGACCTGGGTCCGCCCACTTCGCCCGCCCCCACTCCGACGCCGTTCGTCACGCATTCCAGCCTGCGCTCCGTGCCGGCTGCACCCAATTCTCGCAGCGCGGTTCACGGGAACGCTCCGAGTCAGCCGATCAGTTTGATCTGCCCCCGTCTGTCCGTTCGGACAGGCGTTTCTTGTACTTGGAGCAATCTCAATGTCTTTTGAATCCCTGGGCCTTGCGCCTTTCCTGCTGCGCGCGCTCGCCGAGCAGGGCTACGAAAACCCGACCCCGATCCAGCAGCAGGCGATCCCGCTGGCGCTGGCCGGTCGCGACCTGCTGGCCGGTGCACAGACCGGTACCGGCAAGACCGCCGCCTTCGGCCTGCCGCTGCTGCAGCACCTGGGCACCGCTTCGCAGGAAGTGCGCAGCGGCCCGCGCAAGCCGCGTGCGCTGATCCTGGCCCCGACCCGCGAACTGGCCACCCAGGTGCATGACAGCCTGCGCGGCTACAGCAAGTACCTGCGCATTCCCAGCGCCTGCATCTACGGCGGCGTCGGCATGGGCAACCAGCTGGACATCCTGCGCCGTGGCGTCGACCTGCTGGTCGCCTGCCCGGGCCGCCTGATCGACCACCTGGAGCGTCGCAGCGTCGACCTGTCCGGCATCGAAGTGCTGATCCTGGACGAAGCCGACCGCATGCTCGACATGGGCTTCCTGCCGTCGATCAAGCGCATCCTGGCCAAGCTGCCGAAGCAGAACCGCCAGACCCTGCTGTTCTCGGCCACCTTCGAGGACAACATCCGCCAGCTGGCGCTGGAGTTCATGCGCAACCCGGAACAGATCCAGGTGACGCCGAAGAACACCGTGGCCGAAACCATCACCCACCGCGTGCATCCGGTCGATGGCAGCCGCAAGCGCGACCTGCTGCTGCACCTGCTGGCGCAGGACAGCCGCGAGCAGACCCTGGTCTTCGCCCGTACCAAGCACGGCAGCGACAAGCTGGCCTCGTTCCTGGAAAAGTCCGGCATCAAGACCGCGGCCATCCACGGCAACAAGAGCCAGGGCCAGCGCCTGCGTGCACTGGGTGACTTCAAGGCCGGTCGCGTGACCGTGCTGGTGGCCACCGACATCGCCGCGCGCGGTATCGACATCAACGAGCTGCCGAAGGTGATCAACTTCGACCTGCCGATGGTGGCCGAGGATTATGTGCACCGCATCGGCCGTACCGGCCGCAACGGTGCGACCGGCCAGGCGATTTCGCTGGTGGCGCAGGACGAAGTGAAGCTGCTGCGTGCGATCACCCGCCTGCTGGGCCGCGACATGGACATCCGCGACGTTCCGGGCTTCGAGCTGCAGACGCCGATCCGCTGGGGCAACAGTGCACCGGGCAAGGCCGAGCACGACACCGGCGAGCGCGCACCGCGCAAGAGCCACGCGCGTCGTCCGCACGGTGATGCGCCGCGCCATGCGCATGCGGGTCCGAAGAAGGCCGGCGGCGGCCGTCGCGATGGCGGTGGCAATGGCCAGCAGCGTGCCGGTGCGGGCGCGGGTCAGGGCCAGCGTCGTGGCGGTGGCGGCAATGGTGGTGGCGGCCGTGGCCGCGGCCAGGGCGGCAACGGCGGCGGTCGCGCTGGCTGATCGCAGCTGACGGTTGTTGCGCTTCCCGCTGCGCGGGGGGCTATCGAGGGACGGCGCTGAGGCGCCGTCCTTTTTTTTGCGTTGGCTACCCGGGTTTGGAGGCTGGCGGTTGGTTCTGCGTGGGCGTTGGTGAGCGGGGGCGGCGCAAAACACGCCGTAAACCTGTGGTGGTCAACCATTTCTGGACACTCTCAAGGGGTGT
>NZ_JACVTV010000201.1:0-1699 GCF_016624625.1 Stenotrophomonas sp. S41
TCCCCGCCGCCGCCCTCGCCCCCCCCGCCGCCGCGGGGGGGGGGCGGGGGGGGGGGGGGGCCCCCCCCCGGGCGAAGGCCCTCAGAACGTCCTGACCTCGTTCATCGCCGCGCGCAGCACCTCGCGGTCGAGCGCCGTTCCGCCGCGCGCTTCCACCGCATCGACGATGGCCAGCCACGCCGTGTAGATCTGCTCGCGTTCCTCGGTTTCGATGAAACCGCTGCGGCGATCCAGCGCGTTGAAGCCTTCGGTGTAGGCGCGCCCGACCTGCGCCAGCGCCACGGTCAATGCCGCCGCGTCACAGGTTGCCGCGGCAAGCTTCAGTGCATCGGTACAGGCCTTGCGGTACAGCGTGGCCGCCTTGTTCGCCTGCGCGGTGCTGACCTGCGCACTGCCGTCCCAGTCGCGGAAGGGATTGTCGAGGTTGGCAGCCAGCCAATCCGGTTTGCGCAGCTGGCTGACCTCAAGATCCAGGCCGCTGGCAACCTCGCGCGCGTAAGCCTTCCTGATCGCGGCGCCCAGCGCGGCGGGCACGCTGCTCAACCATAGCCGGCACAGTCGCGGCCAGTGGCCGGGCGCGGGAAACACCGCATCGCCGGCCGGGAATACACCGCTGGCACTGAGCGTATGCAGCTGCCCCAGTTCACCCAGCCGCGGCAGGCCGTGCAGCACGGCGGGGGCGCCGATGATGCGCAGTGCCCGCAGCTGCGGGAAGCGTTCGGCGATGCGTCCGCCATCCAGTTCCCGCACGTCGCGCAGCTGCAGCTCGCCCAGCGACGGCAGTCCAGTCCAGGCCAGCGTGGCATCGGTGCTGATGAGCGTCAGCCAGCGGCCCTCATCTTCGGCGGTGATGCGGAGGTCGGGCTCGAGCGTACCGTGCAGGGTGAGGCGTGACAGGCCGTCGTTGAGATGCAGGTGGCGCAGGCCGCTGGCATCGATGCTGGCCTGGACCAGGTTGGTGCCGCGCAGGTCCAGCGTGGTGTCCTGCAGCGGGCTGATGTCCAGTGTGTGGATCAGCGGCCGCTTGCGCAGCCACGGCAGCAGGCCGGGCACGGGTTCGCTGATATCCAGCCGGGTGAGCAGGGGCAGGGCATCGAACAGCGCCAGCGAAGGGGCGAGGTTCATGGCCGCGCCATCCAGGCGGGTAGCGCAGCGGCGTACCGGATATTCGCCGTTTTCCAGCAGCACGCTTCGATCCTCGGGCGCGGCGGTGGCGTGCTTGAAGGCCTGTACGGCGGGCGCATCCAATGCATCCCAGCGGCGTTGGCGTGCGACTTCCGAGCCGTCGGGCCAGCTGCCGGACTTCTTCGGTACGGCAGCGATCAGCGGCTCGCGCCTGCCTACATGCTGGAAGTCGCGCGGCGGCCGCTTTCCCACCCACAGGTGGTGCAGCGCATCGTCCTGCTGCAGGTCGTTGAAGCGCGCCGGCTGCATGGCGGCGACGGTCGTCGGGTCGGGCAGGGCGGGGCCGGTCCAGTCCAGGGTGAGCACGGCGAGGCTGCCGTCGCGCGCATCCTGGTGGGTCAGCTGGTAGGCGACGAACGCCTGCAGGCGTTCGTTGTGGACGATATGGATGTCACCCGGGGCGGGCATGCAACGATCCTTGTTTCCTTGTCCGCCCGGGGGGGGGCGCCCCCCCCCCCCCCCGGGCCCTACCGGGTTCGCGGTCAGTCTTCCGGCGACGGCGGGTTCGACGCCA
>NZ_JACVTV010000202.1:0-1588 GCF_016624625.1 Stenotrophomonas sp. S41
CACGGCGTCCCCCAGCCAACCCACCCTCCCGACCAACCCCGATATCCAGCAAACACACCCACCGCGGAGGGGGCCCAGCCCGTTGGCCGACCAACCCCGACCTCCACGCTGGCGTTAACGCGAACCATGGCATGCTCGGCAACCAGTCCACCCGGAACTCCCGCCATGCGCCTTTTCACCCGCGTCCTGCCCCTGCTGCTGCTGGCCTCCCTGCTCTCCGGCTGCGGCTACAACGCCATCCAGCAGAAGGATGAGGCGGTCAAGGCCAGCTGGTCCGAAGTACTCAACCAGTACAAGCGCCGCGCCGACCTGGTGCCCAACCTCGTGCAGACCGTCAAAGGTTTCGCCAGCCAGGAAGAGCGCGTGCTGACCGAAGTCACCAACGCCCGCTCGCGCGTCGGCCAGATCAACGTCAACGCCGATGACCCGGCCTCGCTCAAGCAGTTCCAGCAGGCGCAGGGCGAACTGGGCAGCGCGCTGTCGCGCCTGCTGGTGGTCACCGAGAACTATCCGGTGCTGAAGTCCGACGCCAACTTCCGCGACCTGCAGGCGCAGCTGGAAGGCACCGAGAACCGCATCACCGTGGCTCGCGGCCGCTACATCCAGCAGGTGCAGGACTACAACACCTACATCCGCTCGTTCCCGCAGCTGGTCACCGCGAAGCTCTTCGGCTACCAGCCCAAGCCCAACTTCAGCGTCGAGAACGAAGCGCAGATCTCCAACGCGCCGGTGGTCGACTTCGGCACCACGCCGCAGCAGCCGGCCCCGCAGCCGGCGCACTGAGCCATGCGCCTGGCCACCGCGCTGCTGCTGGCGTTCCTGCTGTGGCTGCCGCTGGCGTCGCAGGCGCAGTCGCTCGCGCCGATTCCGGCGCTGGATTCGCCGGTGGTCGATACCACCGGCACCCTCGATGCCGCGCAGAAGCAGGCACTGGTGCAGCAGGCACTGGACCTGCAGCAGCGCAAGGGCAGCCAGCTGCAGGTGCTGGTGGTGCCCAGCACCCAGCCCGAGGACATCGCCCAGTACACCACCCGCGTCTTCGACCAGTGGCAGATCGGCCGCAAGGGCGTGGATGACGGCGTGCTGCTGGTGGTGGCCAAGGATGACCGGCGCGTACGCATCGAGCCGGGCTACGGACTGGAAGGTGCGATTCCTGATGCCATCGCCAACCGGGTCATCCAGGAATACCTGGTGCCGCGCTTCCGCAGTGGCGATTACGCCGGTGGCATCACCGACGCCACGGCCGTGCTGGTGAAGCTGGTCGATGGCGAGCCGCTGCCGGCGCCGGTCAGCGGCCAGCGCGGCCACGAACCGGGCGGTGGGGGCGATACCTGGATCCTGGCGCTGTTCATCGGCGTGTTCGCCGGCAGCATCCTGCGCGGGGTGTTCTCGCGGGTGCCACGCCCGCTGCGCGGCCTGCTCGGCGGCGGCGGCGCGGCGCTGGCCGCCTTCCTGTTCACCTCCACCCTGCTGGCCAGCGGCCTGGCCGGCATCGTCGGCCTGGTCGTGGCGATGCTGTCCGGCCACCCCGGGCGCTTTGCCGGTGGTGGCGGCTGGGGCGGCGGCAGCTGGGGTGGCCGGACAGCAT
>NZ_JACVTV010000203.1:0-1583 GCF_016624625.1 Stenotrophomonas sp. S41
ACGGGTTTACGGCGTGTCCTGCAAGCCCACACCGCCCCGCCCAACCAGCAGCAACCCAGAGCTGCCTTTGATTCTGATTTTGATTTTGAAGTTGAAGTAAGCAGGTGCAGGGCGCAGCCCTGCCGCAGCACCCCAACCCCTTACCAGAGGTCTTCCAGCTTCCGCGGCTTGCACGCCACCCACGACGCCCCCAGCATCAGCGCCGCGCAGCCAAACAGGAACCCGAACGGCAGCGTCCAGCCCTCGCTCACCGTATGCAGCCAGCCCATCAGGAACGGCCCCAGGCAGCTGAAGCTGTAGCCCACGCCCTGCATGAAGCCCGACAACGCCGCCGACCCGGTCGGGGTGCGCGTGCGCAGGTTGATCAGGGTCAGCGCCAGCGGGAACGTGGACGGGCCCACGCCCAGCAGCGCCGCCCACAGCAGCGGCGCCTTCAGCGGTGCCAGCAGCAGGCCCGTGAAGGCGATGACGAAGGCGAAGAAGCCGATCAGCACCAGCGGGAACGGATTCGGCAGGCGCACCGCCAGCGAGGGAATGACCAGCGACGGCAGCAGGCCCAGCGCCGAGAACACCGCTACCATCACCCCACCGAACGCCGGCGTGGCACCGGCCTCGACCACGATGCGCGGCAGCCAGGTGAACATCGAATAGGTCATCAGCGAGGTCATGCCGAACATCAGCGTCATGCTCCAGCCCAGCGACGTGCGCCAGACCCTGCCGTGCGGCTGCGCGGTGGGATCACTGCCGTCCTGCACCGGCTTCGGCGCGCGGCGGGCCAGCATCAGCCAGGGCAGGGCGGCGGCCAGGGCCAGCAGTGCCCACATGCCCAGCGACACGCGCCAGCCCGCGGCATTGGCCACCGGCACCGCCAGCAGCGCCGGGGTCATCGTGCCCAGCTGCAGCACGCTGATGTACAGCGTGCTCATCGTGCCCACCTTGTTGGCGAAGTAGCGCTTCACCAGCGGCGGCACCACCACATTGCCGATGCCCATGCCGGCCAGTGCGATCACCGAGCCCAGCAGCAGCGTGCCGACGTTGCCGGCGCTGGAGCGCAGCAGCAGGCCGGCCATGGCCAGGGTCATCGCCAGCAGCGTGGTGCGCTCCAGGCCCAGGCGCCGGGCCACGGCCGGGGTCGCCACGCCGAACAGCGCGAACGAGGCGGTGGGCAGCATGCCGAGCACGCCGGTCATGGTGGTGCCGAAGCCGAACTGCTGGCCGAGCACGTCCAGCAGCGGAGTGATGGAGGTGACCGCGGTACGCAGGTTGACCGCCGCCAGCAGGATGGCGGCGAACGCCAGCAGGCGGCCGTGCAGCAGCGAGGGTGAAGGCGAAGTCGGGGACGTCATGCGGCGGGTCCTTGCAGGTGGCGCACGCCGCGTCTTTGGCGTGCAGCGCCGGCACCGGGCCAGGCCGGTGCAGGGGTGGGGGAAAGGGTGCCCATTGTACGGGGTAGGGCCGGGCGGGATGCCGCCGGGCGACAGGCACAAAAAAACCCGGAGGACTGTCGTCTTCCAGGCTTCTTGGTGACCACTGAAGTGGTCGGGGAGACAGGATTCGAACCTGCGACCTCTACGTCCCGAACG
>NZ_JACVTV010000204.1:0-1549 GCF_016624625.1 Stenotrophomonas sp. S41
CCGGCTCCGGGTGGGGGGGCGGGGGGGGGGGCGCGCGCGGGGCCGGCCCCGCCGCTACCGGATCGCAACCGCCCGGGCTCGCCGGCTCTGGTAGCGCCGGGCCATGCCCGGCGGAATCACGCCGCCACCTGTGAACCGGGGTCAACACTGTTTTCCCGCGGCGAGGCTTAATCGGCGACGGCAAAGCGCGCAGGCTACGCAGCTTCCCGTTTCCTCCCCACAGGAACCCCCATGAATTCCAGAGCCGCACTGCTGGCCCTCGCCGTCGGCGCCTTCGCCATCGGCACCACCGAGTTCGCCCCGATGGGCCTGTTGCCGGTCATCGCCGAGGGCGTGGGCGTGAGCATTCCTTCCGCCGGCATGCTGATCACCGCCTATGCCGTCGGGGTGATGCTGGGCGCACCGGTGATGACCCTGTTGATGGGGCGGTTCGGCAAGCGCACCGCGCTGATGCTGCTGATGTCGATCTTCGTGGTCGGCAACCTGCTGTCGGCGCTGGCGCCGAACTATGGCCTGCTGCTGCTGTCACGCCTGGTCACCAGCCTCAACCACGGTGCGTTCTTCGGCATCGGTGCCGTGGTCGCCGCCAGCCTGGTACCGAAGGAGAAGCAGGCGGCCGCCGTGGCCACCATGTTCATGGGCCTGACCATCGCCAACATCGGTGGCGTGCCGCTGGCCACCTGGGTCGGCCAGCAGCTGGGCTGGCGCCTGTCCTTCGCCGGCACGGCGGTGCTGGGCCTGGTTGCGATCACCGCATTGGGCCTGGCCCTGCCGGCGTCGGCGCCGGATGCGCGCCCGGACGTGCGTCGCGAGATACGCGCGATCCTGCAGCCGCAGGTGCTGCTGGCGATGGCCACCACGGTGCTGGGCGCCGGTGCGATGTTCACTCTCTACACCTACGTGGCGCCGGTGCTGGGCGAACTGACGGGCGCGTCGAATGCATTCATTGCGATGTCGCTGGCGTTGATCGGCATCGGCTTCACCGTCGGCAATGGTATCGGCGGGCGCATGGCTGACTGGTCGCTGGACGGTGCCACGCGCATCCTGTTGGCCGTGCTGGCGGTGCTGATGTTCGTGCTGCCGTTGGCTTTCATGAGCCACGCCACGGCGGCGCTCGGTGTGCTGCTGTTTGGTGCGGCGACCTTTGCCCTGGTGCCGCCGCTGCAGATCCGGGTGATGCAGGTGGCCAGCGAGGCGCCGGGACTGGCGTCGTCGATCAATGTCGGTGCGTTCAACCTGGGCAACGCGGTGGGTGCGGCGCTGGGTGGCGCGGTGATCAGTGCGGGCCTGGGGTATGCGGCGATTCCGGTGGCCGGTGGGTTGCTGGCGGTGTCGGGGTTGCTGCTGGCGTGGCTGGGGCGGACGCGCGCGCCGGTGCCTGAGGCTTGTTGAACGGTGGTGGGTTCCGGCAGGGCTTGCAGCCCTGCACCCGCAGAATCAACGTCAACGTCAAAAGCGGTGCTGGTTTTCTGCTGGTTGGGCGGGGCGGTGTGGGCTTGCAGGACACGCCGTAAACCCGTCCATGGGGGCTCGTAGGCGCCATCCATGG
>NZ_JACVTV010000205.1:0-1283 GCF_016624625.1 Stenotrophomonas sp. S41
GGCGGCCGGTTCATCCACCCCGTAGGTGTCAACCTATGGCAGGACGGGTCACCGCAACGCCGGGCATGGCCCGGCGCTACCGTATGCCGGTCAGTTCCAGCTCAGCACGACCTTGCCGGCCTTGCCTTCTTCCATCAGGTCGAAGCCCTTCTGGAAATCGTCGATCGGCAGCTGGTGGGTCATCACCTTGCCCAGCGGGAAGCCGGACAGCACCAGCTGGGTCATCTTGTACCAGGTCTCGTACATCTTGCGGCCGTAGATGCCCTGCACGGTCAGGCCCTTGAAGATGATCTTGTCCCAGTCGCAGCCGGCGCCCTTGGGCATGATGCCGAGCATGGCGATCTTGCCGCCGTGGTACATGCAGTCGAGCATGTCGTTGAAGGCGCGCGGGTTGCCGCTCATTTCCAGGCCCACGTCGAAGCCCTCCATGTGCAGTTCCTTCATCACGTCCTTCAGCGACTGGTTGGCGACGTTGACCACGCGGGTGGCACCCATGTCGGCGGCCAGCTTCAGGCGGAAGTCGTTGACGTCGGTGACCACCACGTTGCGCGCACCGATGTGCTTGCAGATGCCGGCGGCGATGATGCCGATCGGGCCTGCGCCGGTGATCAGCACGTCCTCGCCGATGACGTCGAATTCCAGCGCGCAGTGCGCGGCATTGCCGTAAGGGTCGAAGAAGGCGGCCAGCTCGGACGGGATCTGGTCGGGGATCGGCCACAGGTTGCTGGCCGGCATCACCATGTATTCGGCGAAGGCGCCGTTGACGTTGACGCCGATGCCGACGGTGTTCGGGCACAGGTGCGGACGGCCGCCGCGGCAGTTGCGGCAGTGGCCGCAGACGATGTGGCCTTCGGCCGAGACGCGCTGGCCGATTTCATAGCCCGTGACGGCCGAGCCGAGTCCGGCGACGCGGCCGACGAACTCATGGCCGATGGTCAGGCCCGGCTTGATGGTGCGCTGGCTCCACTCGTCCCACAGGTAGATGTGCAGGTCGGTGCCGCAGATGGCGGTCTTTTCCAGCTTGATCAGGACCTCGTTCGGACCCGGGGTCGGCACCGGAACCTCTTCGAGCCAGATGCCCTTGGCTGCTTCGCGCTTGACCAGGGCCTTCATCGTTTGCTGCGCCATCGGGTGGAACTCATCAGGGGGAAAACGCGGATTATAGAGGGCCGCGCGGAATTCCCATGTTGCGCTGCGGGTGCTTTGGCGCTCCCGGTAGCGCCGGGCCATGCCCGGCGGAGGGCAGTGGGTCGGCCCATGACTTCCGGGGATCGGGGCGGGGC
>NZ_JACVTV010000206.1:0-1253 GCF_016624625.1 Stenotrophomonas sp. S41
GGCCGGCACTACCCCCATCTTCTGGTAGCGCCGGCCGCTGGCCGGCGAACTCACCGCCGGCATTCAGCCCCCGGGCGTATGCTGGACCCCTGTCCCGAGGAGCCGCCCATGCACATCGTGTACAAGGCCGACAATCTGTTCGACGCCCATCTGGTCAAGCACGCGCTGGAGGATGCCGGCATCCCCGCGTTCGTGTTCGGCGAGCAGCTGCTGGGCGGCATGGGCGAGCTGCCGCTGTTCGGCGTGCTGCGGGTCGGCATCCCCGACGTGGCGCGGCCGGAGGCCGAGGAGATCATCGCCGCGCTGGACTTGGGCCAGGGCCCGTCCGACCCCATTTCAGACGCAGACGATTGGGCCGGACAGCCGGCGTAGGAGCGCATCATGTTGGGAATCAGCCAGGGCATCCTCGGCATCGGGGCCTTCAAGCAGCGCCTGCCGCGCCCGGAAGAGGCGCTGCCGGGCCGCGACCAGCCGCTGCCGCTGCACAGCAACCAGCACTTCGTGAACAGCCATCCGCTGAAGGACCGCTTCGCCGGCCTGCAGCAGATCCGCTTCGCGCTGGGTTGCTTCTGGGGCGCCGAGCGCAAGTTCTGGACCGAGCCGGGCGTGTACAGCACCTCGGTCGGCTATGCCGGTGGCGTTACCCCGAACCCGACCTATGAAGAGGTCTGCTCGGGCCTGACCGGCCACACCGAGGTGGTGCAGGTGGTGTTCGACCCGGCGGTGGTGAGCCTGGAGCGGCTGCTGCAGCTGTTCTGGGAGAGCCACGACCCGACCCAGGGCATGCGCCAGGGCAACGACACGGGCACCCAGTACCGCTCGGCGATCCACGCCACCGACGAGGTGCAGCATGCGGCGGCGCTGGCCAGCCGCGAGGCCTACCAGGCGCAGCTGGACGCGTCCGGCTACGGGCCGATCACCACCGAGATCGTGTACCCGGCACCGGAGTACTACTACGCCGAGGATTATCACCAGCAGTACCTGGCGAAGAACCCGAATGGTTACTGCGGGATTGGTGGCACAGGCGTGAGCTGCCCGATCGGGCTGGATGTGGAGGCGCCGCGCTGACGCGCGGAGGTCCGCCTGCGGCGGGCAGAAGCCACAGCCTGGTAGAGCCGACTGTTAGTCGGCTGAACTACAAAGCGGCTCTGGGTTGCTGATGGTTGGGTGGGGCGGTGTGGGTTGGCAGGACACGCCGTAAACCCATCCTTGGGGGCTCGATGGCGCCATCCATGGCGCCAACGGTCTTGGCC
>NZ_JACVTV010000207.1:0-1239 GCF_016624625.1 Stenotrophomonas sp. S41
ACGCCGTAAACCTGTGGTGGTCAACCATTTCTGGACACTCTCAAGGGGTGTTCAGGCTGCCTGCGCTTCGTGGAGCGCAGGCGGAACCAGGCCGTTGGCGTTGTGCAGCCTACGGTGGTTGTACCAGTCCACGAACTGCTCGATGTCCGCCACCGCTTCCTGTCGTGACGGGTATTTGGAATAGAGCCATTCTCCTTTGAGGGTGGCAAAAACCCGCTCCACCACGGCGTTGTCCCAGCAATTTCCCTTGCGGCTCATGCTCTGGGTCATTCCGTTGTCACGCAGGATTTCTGCCATGGCGTGACTGGTGTACTGACGCCCTTGGTCGGAGTGAAACAGCAGCCCGCCCCCAGGGCGACGCTGTCTCAGCGCCCCCTGCAGCGCCCTGACTGCCAGCCACGCGCCCGCTTCATGAGAGTGGGCCCAGCCGACGACCCGCCGGGAGAACAGGTCTACAACGATGGCCAGATAGAGCCACCCCTGTTGGGTCGGGATGTAGGTGATATCGCCAGCCCATACCCGATTGGGCGCTTCTGGATTGAACTGCCTGTCCAGAACGTTGGGGGCCGTCAAGGCCTGCGGCCCAAGGCTCTGGTACTTGTGCCGCCGGTGCTGCCGAGCTCTTACGCCAGCTCTTCGCATCAGGGTCCGGGCACGGTGGCGCCCAACCTCCAAGCCCCTGTTGGACAGTTCCTTGACCATTCTCCGGGAGCCATAGCTGCCGCGGTTGGATTCGTGAATGCGACGCACTAGATCAACCTGATCTAGTAGCCCTTGGTCGATCTGAGGTTCCCGGCGCAGCCACGCGTAGTAGCTGCTGCGGGGATAGCCCATCAATTCGCACACCAGCCGGATTGGCGCAGCCTTCCCCAATTCTTCGATCACTTGTTCCGGTGATCGTTGTCCCGAATGAAGAAGGCGATGGATTTTTTTAGAAGGTCGCGTTCCTCCTTGAGCCGGCGATTCTGGGCCTCCAGCTCGGCAATCCGGATCTGGGGATCTACCAGCGGGGCTTGGCCCTGCGGCTCATGCTTGCGGCGCCATTGCTCGATCCAGCGACGCAGCGCTGTAGGCCCAACGTCCATCAGTTGGCAGACGTCCCTGACTTTCTGCCCTTCCACAACGACAAGACGGACGGCCTCATCTCTCATGCCCTGCGTAATCTGTTTTGCCATGGGTTACCTCGATCCTCGAAATTGATCCTATCGAGTGTCCAGGTTGATTAGACCACCACAACCC
>NZ_JACVTV010000208.1:0-1233 GCF_016624625.1 Stenotrophomonas sp. S41
GTAGATACCGTGTTGTCCTTGCCTAGGCAAGGACGACTTCAGGCTCAAACGGTTGGCCGCTCTTCAGTACTCCCCAGACCAGGTGTATGAGCTTGCGCATCAGCGCACACATGATGACCTTGAATGGCTTTCCTTTCTCGCTGAGACGTTCTGCAAAGGCCTTCAGAGTCGGGTTGTAGGTCTTCCCGGTCAGCGCAGGCATGTACAACTTTTTGCGGAAATTGGCATCGCCCACCCGCGATATCCGGGCTTTACCTTCGTAATTTCCTGATTGACGCTGCGCTGGATTCAGGCCTGCGTGGGCAACTACCTGACGCACGTCGCTGTATTTGTTGAGATCGCCTAAAAACGCCAGCAGCTGGGCGCTGCTGGTATCGCCCACGCCGGGGATGCTGGTGAGCAGTTGATGGCGCCCGCGCAGGTCCGGGTCGTTGTCGATGTGGTCCTGGATTGCCTTTCGCACCTGTTTGATCTGTTCCTCCAACGTCCGAATCACGTCATTGATCCCTTGCTGGACGGAGATATCGGCAACCTCCAGGCGGTTCTGCTCCATCTGCAGCATTTCCTGAAGGTCGTCCCGACGCCGGACCAAAGCACGCAACTTCACCTCCGAGGGTGTCGGCGGCACGTAGGGATGCAGCTTTTCCGGACGTTGGGCTTCAAAGAACCGGGCAATCAGCTTGGCATCACTTCGGTCGGTCTTGGTCCGGACTCCCTCAGCCTGCCCAAATGCCTTCACCCGCGCGGGGTTGGCGACATAAACCGTCACCCCAGCCTCCACCAGGGCGCGCGCCAAAGCCTCGTGATAGATACCCGTGGCCTCCATACCTACCGCTGCGTCAGGCGCATGCTTGGCTCGCCACGCCAAAAATTCCGTATAACCCTTGGTCGTATTAGGAAATTTGGCTTTGGTGCGGTACTTGCCGTCGGACAGTGGCAGGGCAACATCAAAGGTCGCCTTGGCCATGTCATTGCCGATTACTTGCATGATCTTGCTCCAGCTTGAACTTACGATCGTGATCGGAAGCCGCCAGACTTGCCCTTGTGAGTGCAGGCTCTCACCGGAAGGTGGGCCTAAGATACCGTTCAAGTTCCAAGGCGGTGTCAGGCCGCCGACGCGCTGAATCTACTTTGCAAGCTCGAAGGCTTAAGAGCCGAGGCAGCGTCATCGGAGCCTCCCGGGGTCACCGGGGGAATTGTGCCTGATCAGGGCGTCATTCCAAGACACAAGAG
>NZ_JACVTV010000209.1:0-1199 GCF_016624625.1 Stenotrophomonas sp. S41
CCCCCCCCCCCCCCCCCCCCCCCCCCCCCCCCCCCCCCCCCCGCCCCCCCGGCCCCCCCCCGCCGCCCCGACCGCCCCGGCCCCCGCGCCGGGTCCCCAGCCGGCCCCCGGCGCCACGTTCCCCCTGTTCTGATTCCCTCCGATGAAACTGCTCGCCTTTGAAACCGCCACCGAAGCCTGTTCCGTTGCCCTGCATGTCGATGGGCAGGTGCTGGAGCGCTTCGAGATCGCCCCGCGCCGCCATGCCGAGCTGAGCCTGCCGTGGGCCGAGGCGCTGCTGGCCGAGGCCGGCATCAGCCGCCGCCAGCTCGATGGCATCGCCCTCAGCCGCGGGCCGGGTGCGTTCACCGGCGTGCGCCTGGCAATTGCGATCGCGCAGGGCATCGCCCTGGCGCTGGACCGGCCGCTGCTGCCGGTGTCGACGCTGCAGGTGCTGGCGCTGCGCGCGCCGGCCGAGGAGACCCAGATCCTGTCGGCGATCGATGCGCGGATGGGCGAG
Organism: Stenotrophomonas sp. S41; assembly: GCF_016624625.1. Classification (NCBI taxonomy): domain Bacteria; kingdom Pseudomonadati; phylum Pseudomonadota; class Gammaproteobacteria; order Lysobacterales; family Lysobacteraceae; genus Stenotrophomonas; species Stenotrophomonas sp. S41. The sequence goes on from NZ_JACVTV010000209.1 coordinate 500, forward strand.
TTGTACGTGGCGCGCTTCGAACGCGTGGATGGCCTGCCGGTGGCCCGCGATGCCGAGCGGGTGTGCGCACCGGCGGCGGTGGCGTTGCCGGACGGGCTGCAGGCCTACGGCATCGGCACCGGTTTCGGCGCAGCCGACGGTGCGCTGGTGGCGCAGCTGGGGGCGGGCCTGCGTGGTTTCGATGCAGCGGCCCTGCCGCGCGCGTCGGACGTGCTGGCCCTGGCGGTGCCGGCGTTTGCGCGTGGCGAAGGCGTGGCGGCGGAGAAAGTCGAACCGGCGTACCTGCGGGACAACGTCGCGCTGACCCTGGTCGAGCAGCAGGCTGCCCGCGAGGCGAAGGCGAAAGCCAACGGCTGAGCCCCTCGTGGCGGGGCGGATTCGTGGGGTTGGCCGGGCAGGTGGGCTGCGCAGGGGACGCTGCAAGTACGTCCATGTAAGCTCGTAGGCGCCATCCATGGCGCCTGCGCCCCTGCGCAACCCACCTGCCCGACCTCTGACAGTTTCCGTGCGCGTCCGCCACGGAAAATCAAAAGAAGAAAAGTCAAAGTCAAAAGCATCCACGCATGGCGTGGATGTGTATCGACCAAGGTCGACACCTACCAATGGCGAAGATGCGTTGCGTGCAAAAGAAGCGCCGCGATCTGTCAGGGGTGGGGCGGTGTGGGCTTGCAGGACCGCAGGCGCCATGGATGGCGCCTAC